>CATLGL010000014.1 GCA_949935895.1 uncultured Clostridia bacterium | reverse complement strand
AATGTGCTGTTTAAAATATGAAGAGGAGGCTTATTTAGATAAACTAAAAAAATTACCAAAGGTAGGAGCAATTGTAAAGGCAAAAGAAGAGGGAGAAGGAATAGTAGATTCTGTTGAAATATTAAAAGAAAAAGTAAGAATCAAATTTAGAGATAAAGAAGGGTTTTTCTATAAGAAATTTAATGCTCAAGAGCTAAAAATCATAAAAGATGTAGAAGATAAAGACGATATTGAAGGTGTTGACAAAGAAGCTTTAAAAGAATTACGAAAATTAGAAAAATTAGAAGAAGAGGACAAAAAGAATCAAGCACAAGATTTATAAAAGTGTTTTAAATATTATTAAATATCATATATATAAAGTAATAAAGGAGGCGAAAGATATGGCATATAAAATTAGTGATAAATGTATTAGTTGTGGAGCTTGTGCAGCAAATTGTCCAGTAGAATGTATTTCACAAGGAGCAGAAAAGTATGAAATTGATGAAAATGCATGTATTGGATGTGGGAGCTGTAAAGATATTTGTCCAGTTGATGCACCAGAAGCATAGTAAAAAAGAAAAGAAACATTATTAAAACTAAATAATGTTTCTTTTTTTATGCTAATGTAAATATATTCTAAAAAAGCTTACTACACAATTTTTTATGGACAAGCAAGGAAAGGACATAGAGGTTAAAATATATAAAACAAATATCATGTTACTGATGTCTATTTTTGTTTTATATGGAAAAATATTTATTCAAAAATATGTCGTTTTCTAGCTTCAATTACTTTTCCCAAAATTTCAATTCGTTGCATTTCTTCTTTTGTAAAATGACGAATTGGATAATAAGGATTCATAGCAATTAAATCAATTCCAGAAGGTGTTTGAATGATTTTTTTTATACTTATTTCTTTATGGTCAATCCAAATAGCACAAGTATTTCCATTTTTATAATCATTTTGCTTATGGAGAATAGCAATATCTCCATTACTAAATAAAGGCTCCATACTATTACCTGTTACTTCTAAAGCACAATAATTTTCAATATGAAATGATTTATCAAAACTTTCATAACCAATAATGTCTTTAGAAGAAAAAGGTATTTCAGAAAATTCTGAAGTTTTGTAAATAGGAATTTTTTGTTCTGAAGTGTTAGAAGTTACATCCATAGGAACATCATACCCCATAAGCCAAGCAGGGTTTATTTCTAAGCATTGAGATAACAGAAAAACCCCATTTTGCTTTGCCTGATATCGACCGAGACATGTAGGAACTAATTTTGGATTTATCAATTCCCGTTTTTTCTGATAATTCAATAGGTCTGATATTTTTTAATCGAATAATTTCAGATAATCGATTTGAAAAAGAATCTACTAGTTTAATCATGATAAGCCTCCAATATAATTGATATGTTTATTATAATCTATAAGTTTAGAAAAGTCAAACAAATTATAAAAAAGTACTAAAAAAGTTTAGAAAAATAAAAAAATTATCTTGACAGAGAGGGGAAAAATGTTGTAGAGTGAATACAGAAATAAAAAAAACGTGTGGAAGGAAATGGAAAATAATGCACTCATAAGATAAAAAAAAATTAATACAAATGTAATATACAAAGGAGGAAAGAGTATGTGGTTACAATTGATAAGAAGTATTATTCTAGGATTATTACCAGAAGTTTTGTTTTTTACACTTTACCTAACATTTACAAAAAATATAAAAGAAAAAAGAGTAAAGTTATTTTTTCTAATTACATTAGCATATGTAGTATGTATTTTAGTAAAAAGATATGAATTTATATATTATTTAGTATTTGTAGCAGTATTATATGGCATTTTAAAAATATTATATAAAGAAAAAACGCAGATTATAGATGTATTTATTATTATGTATGCAGAAATATATTTAGGAATTGTTTCGTTTCTTTTTTCAAGCTTATTTGAACAAGATTTATCAAATTATTGGTTTATTTTAGGTGTTAACAGAATAATCCTATTCTTACCATTTCTGTTTAAAAATAAATTACATATCTTATATAATCAATATTGCTTATTATGGAATAGAAATGATAACGAAAAAAGAAGAATTAAAAGTATAACTCTCAGAAATATCAGCTTAATCATTATCAATGTAGCAATATTCGTTATGAATATTTATTTAACATCAATTTTTAGATTTATGAAGTGAGGTGATTGGCATGCCAGTATGGTCTTTCTTCGCATTTTGCGATACAGAAAAAGGAGAATAATAAGAGGAGAAACATATGAAGAAGCTATTAGTTTATATTCCGAGTATTATCTTTAATATTGTAGAACTTATAATGATTTATTTAATAGGTTTGACAATAGGAATACTACCACAACAAATTATTATTCTCTTTTTACTATTTGTACTAACAAGAACCTTACTAAAAGGGCAATTGCATTATAAAAACTGGCGTAAATGCTTTGTATGGAGTGTAATTGTATTTAGTTCTTTTTTTCTAATGGCAAAAAGTGAAATGATGATAGCAAGTATTATGACAGTATTTTCGGGATATATTTTAACACAAAAATCGAATATAGAAATTGAAAAACTTGAAAATGAATAAAATAGCAATAAACTCGCACTATATGGTGCGAGAAATTTATATGATAGGATAAAAAGGAGTACAAAATGAAAAAATTATTAGAAAAAAATTTACCAGCAGTAGAAATAACAATATTACTTATAATTAGTATTATAATGGGAAATAAGATATTACAAAGTAGTATTATTATTGGAGCTTTCATGTTAATGAGAACATATTTAGGAGCAAAACATTATGATAATCCTTTAACTTGCATTACAATGACAACATTAGTTATAACATCAATTTTAATATTTGCAAAAACACAATTTGAATGGGCTATTTTATTTTCTATCTTTGGAGGAATTGTTTTATCAAATGAAAAACACTATTTTTCTAGTAAAAAGCTTTTGCAAGAAGGATTTATGTATAAATTAAAAGGTGATACTAAATATGATAAAATTGATAAAATAAAAAAGATAAATCCTAATTTAGAAAAACTAAAACAGTATGAGAAAAAACTAAAAGAACATGAAGATAAAAAAATATATGAGATATATAAAATTCGATTTTGTGAACCAGTGGAAACAGGACAAATCCCATCATTGCGTATGATTGAAGAACGTACTAAAGTTAGTGATAGAAGAATTGTAGAATATTTAGACAAAATACTATTTGCATTTGAGATATATTGTGAAATAAAAAAATAAAAAAACTCCATATCCGCACTGGAAATGTGTGGATATTTTTTTGTATAATAAGCAGAAAAATGTCGAACAATAAGAAGGGGAAAAGAAATGGAGGAAGCGATACGAAAGCTAAGACAAAGGTTAGAAGAAGTAATTGAACGATATGGATTGCAACATAGTGAAACAATCAAATGGAGTGAATTATTTAATAAATTACTTAATATTGATTACAAATTAAAAGAAATAGATAAATTAAAAAATATACAAAATAAAAAATCGAAATGAGATAGCATCTTATAAAGATGTATCTCATCTCTTGAAAGGGTATAGTTATAGCATAAGCATGCTACATCTACTATTATATACTGCTTTACAAAAAATGTCAATTTTTAACAAGAAAGGATAGAAGGGGTATGAAAAACAAAATTTTAAAAGAAATGAAAAAAGAAGTGAAGGGCTGGAAAAGCCTGATTTTTAAGGTGTTTCCGGATGAGGTTTTTAAAATATATCAAAGACGGAGTACAAGATGGGTTCAATTGGTGCAACAAAAACAAGGAAAATTGATAGACAAAATTCGACATATAAATTTACAAAAAGTCATAGAAAAAAATCATGTTTCATGATATAGTATAAAAAGGAGGTAAAAAGGGGAATGAAAATAAAAAAAATATTTAAAAAGCTACTATTAATTATTTTTGCTATCTTACTATTAGTCATGTTAACAGGATGTGCTAATGTTAGTTATGAGGTTAAATTACAAAAGGATGGAAGTCGGAGAAATATCATACATTATTGGATATGATAAAAAAATGCTAGATACAATGAAAATATCAATGGATGCTGTAAAAAGTGATACCACATTAGATGAGATAAAACAATCAGCAAAAGAAGAGGGCTATCATGTAGAGGAATATGAAGATGATTATACTTATGGTTTTAAAGCATACAAACAGGTAAGTAACATTCAAAATGATTTCAAAATGAGAAAGGATAGTACTATAGAAGATGCAATTCAGTATGAAGGAAATATCTTTAAAACAAGATTTTCACAAAATGCGATGTTAAATTTATCAGATTTAACACAAGGAAGTGGACAAGATGCTATTGCAACAGCATTGTTAGAGCAAATGAAAATCAGTTATAAAATTGAATTACCAATTCAAGTAGGAGAACATAATGCAGATACAGTTTCAGAAGATGGAAAAATACTACAATGGAATTTAGAAGCAGGAGAAACAAATGAAATTAGGTTTATAGCAGAAGAGAATCAGACAACAATGGTAACAGGAATGATAATAGCAGGTGCTGTTTTTATTATTTTAGTAGTTATTATGCTGCTTCGAAAAAAATTTAAAAAGAAAAGTAAAAGAGCAAAATAGGAAAAATCAAAGATTTTTCCTATTTTCTATTAGTTTCCATTTAATTCTTTGTTTGAGATTTCTTCTAAATCAAGAAGTTCTTGCCATCTTGCGTCAACTTCTTTTTGGAATTCCTCAAGCATCCATTCATTTCCTTGTTTAAACATATGTTTAAAACGTTTTTGAGGTTTTAGAAAATCTTCTATTGGCAACTTTTTAGCAGGCTTATAACTTATTTTATATTTACCATCAATAACTTCATATAAAGGCCAATAACAAGTTTCAACAGCAAGTTTGTTAATTTTCATTAAATCTTCTGTTGCATATCCCCAACCTCTTGGGCAAGGAGCAAGAACATTTAGAAAGCAGGGACCTTCTGTGTAAATTGCTTTCTCAGCTTTTTCATATAAATCCTTAAAATTATTGAAGGCAAGTGTTTGAGCAACATAAGGTAAATGATGACCCACCATAATTTTAGCTAAATCTTTTCTAGATTGCATTTTTCCAGGAATAACAGTTCCTGCAGGAGTAGTTGTTGTATCTGCAAATTTTGGTGTTGCACTAGAACGTTGAATTCCTGTATTCATATAAGCACCATTATCATAACATACATATACCATGTCATGACCTCTTTCCATAGCACCAGAAAGAGATTGTAAACCAATATCATAAGTTCCTCCATCTCCTCCAAAAGCAATAAATTTTGTGTGAGAAGTATTTGATATTTTTCCTTGTTTTTTCATAGAATTATAACAAGCTTCTACACCAGATAAAGTAGCAGCAGCATTTTCAAATGCAGTATGGATAAAGGAATCAGTCCATGATGTATAAGGATAAATAAAAGTAGAAACCTCCATACATCCGAGTTGCACCAGAAATAACAGCATGGTCTTCTGGTTTTAGTGCTCTTAAAATCATTCTAGCGACTGGTGGAGCACCACAACCAGCACACATTCTGTGACCATAAGTAAATCGAGAAGGTTTATTTGCAACAACTTCTTTTAAATTATATGGCATAATATCCACTCCTTTCTAACCTCTTAATCCCATATAACGATATGGATTTTTGATAGCACCCAATTTTACAATTTCTTGTAAATCAGAGAACACCATTTCAATGTCTGTCGCTTTTGTGTCTCTACCACCAATTCCATAAATGTAATTAACACATGGAACTAAAGTGTTATTAGTATACATACCAGAAGTGACATCTGTGTACAATGCACCACCACAAGCATTTAAAGAATCTGCTTTATCTAAAACAGCAATTGCTTTTAAATGAGATAAAGCATTTGCGATTTCTTCTGCTGGGAAAGGACGAAATACACGTAATTTTAAAAGTCCTGCTTTAATTCCTTTTTGTCGTAATTCATCTACTACAAATTTTGTCGTACCTGCTGTAGAGTTCATACAAACAATAGCAATTTCAGCATCTTCTAATTTATATTCTTCAAAAAAGGAATATTTTCTTCCTGTCATTTTTTCAAAATCACGACTAACATCTAAAATAACTTGTTTGGCATGACACATGGCTTCTGCTTGTTGCTTTTTATGCTCGAATAGATAAGCTTGTAAATCTAGGGGTCCCATAGCAATTGGTGTTTCTTTATTTAAAAGGTAATGTTCTGGCTGATAAGCACCTACAAATTCTTTTACTTTTTCATCTTCAATTAGTTCAATATTTTCAATAGAATGAGAAGTAATAAAGCCATCTTGGCAAACCATTAAAGGTAGTTGTACGTCCTTATGTTCTGCAATTCGATGAGCCATAATTAAATTATCATAAGCTTCTTGATTATTTTCAGAAAATAACATAATCCAACCGTGCATCACGAACTCCCATAGCATCAGAATGGTCATTATGAATATTTAAAGGACCGGGATACAGCACGATTTACTAAACTCATAACAATAGGAAGACGCATACTAGAAGCAATGTAAATCATTTCCCACATGTAAGATAAACCATTAGCAGAAGTTGCAGTCATTGCTCTTCCACCGTGCAGCTTCTGCACCAACACAGGCACTCATGGCACTATGTTCACTTTCAACTGCTACAAATTCTGTATCTACTGTACCATTATTTACAAATGTGGAAAAATATTGAGGAATTTCAGTAGATGGAGTAATAGGAAAGGCAGCTACTACATCAGGATTAATTTGCTTCATTGCAATTGCTGCTGCTTCATTTCCACTTAAACGTTCACGAATACTCATATTATTCTTCTCCCTCCTCTTTCATTACGATTGCACCAAAAGGACATGTTTTAGAACAAACACCACATCCTTTACAATAATCGTAATTAAAATCTTCTCTTTTTTGTTCATGATTAACTGGTATAGCATTATCTGGACAAACAGGAAAACAAAGTCCACATTGTTTACATTTGTCACTTAAAAAGACAGGTTTTACACTTCTCCAATCTCCTGTTTTAAATAAAATAGCATTTCCAGCATCATAAATGTTTCCGACCAATAGTCAATTCTTGCCAAGGGGTATTTTTATCAATATTACATTCAGACATAATTTTCTCCTTTCTATCTTTATAATTTATGAACTTCTTGTAATGACATTTCTAAGGCCTTCATATTTGGTTCAATTACTTCTGGTTTTTTAGCGAATTTATGTTTAAAAGACCCCTTCATATCATCTAATAACTCTTTATCAGTCATAATACCACTTACCTTTACAATAGAAGCAAGCATAGGTGTGTTTGGAAAATATTTCCCTAGAGTTTCTAAAGAGACTTTTCTTGCATCAATTGTATAAATATCTCCATGGTAATTTTTCAATGCATTTTTTAAATAATTTGCCTCTTTTGTAGTGTTAATAATAATGGCACCATCTTGTTTTAAACCTGCTGTTACATCTACAGACTCTAATAATGTATCATCAACTACAACAACATAGTCTGGTTCATAAATATTACTATGAATGGTAATAGGGTGATTACTAATACGGTTATAAGCAGTAATAGGAGCTCCCATTCTTTCTGGACCATATTCAGGGAAACCTTGAATATATTTACCAGTATTAAAAGCAGCATCTGCAAGCAAAAGTGAAGCAGTTTTGGCACCCTGTCCACCTCTACCATGCCATCTAATTTCAATTAAGTCTTTCATTTTGTGAAACAACCTCCTTTATACTAAATTTTGGTAATATAATAATGTATATAAAATCTAAAACAAGTATATGCTTAAAATAAGAGGATGTCAAGCAAAAAAGTTGTACGAAATGGTCATTTTATAATGTAACAATACAAAGGTTTATTTTTTAGAATAGTTGATAAATTAAAGCAAATATGATAATAATAATGTTAGAAAAAGGAGATAATTTATGGAAATAAAGGAAATTGCACAAATTATTAAACAAAATGGTGGAATCCTCTATTTAGTGGGAGGAGCGATAAGAGATGAGCAAATTGGAAAAACAATTTATGATAGAGATTATTGTATTACAGGTATTTCAAAAGAGGATTTCACTAAATTGTTTCCAAAAGCAAAAATATTGGGAAAAAGTTTTGAAGTATTTGAAATAAACCATGAGCAATTTGCATTAGCAAGAAAAGAAACAAAGTGTGGAATTCGGTCATAAAGAATTTGAGATTAAGACAGGTAAAGATATTACAATACAAGAAGATTTAACAAGAAGAGATATTACAATTAATGCTATTGCAAAAAATGTTTTAACCCGGAGAAATAGTAGATCCATTCAATGGACAAAAAGATATACAAAATAAGATTATTCGAGCAACAACATCTCATTTTAATGAAGATCCGCTTCGTGTATATCGAGTAGCGAGAATAGCAGCACAAACTGGTTTTCAAGTAGAAGAAAATACACTAAAAGAAATGGAAAAATTAAAGCAAGAACTAATAAGCTTGCCAAAAGAAAGAATTTTTGAAGAATTTAAAAAGGCATTAGAAGCTAATAAACCTTCTATCTTTTTCGAAGTATTACGAAAAGCCAATATATTACAAGTACATTTTAAAGAAATTTATGAATTAATTGGTTCTTTACAACCAAACCAATACCATCCAGAAGGAGATAGTTATAACCATACCATGATAGTAGTTGATAAAGCAGTAGAATTAACACAAGAAGTAGGAATACGTTTTGCTTGCTTAGTTCATGATTTAGGGAAAAGTGTTACCCCAAAGGAAATGTATCCACATCATTATGGGCATGACGAAAAGGGCGTAGAATTAGTAGGTAATTTAAGTAATCGAATTGGATTACCTAATTTATGGAAAGCTTACGGAAAAGTATCAGCAAAAGAACATATGAAGGGTGGAATTTTTTATAGAATGTCTCCATCAAAACAAGTTCAGTTTATAGAAAGAGTAGCAAAAACAAAGTTAGGACTAGAAGGACTTCAAATCGTTGTTATTGCTGATAAGTGTAGTACAAGGAATACAAACCTAGAGGAAATATCATTTGCTAATATAGGAAAACAATGTTTAAATGAAATAAATGGGCAATTGATAAAAGAAAAATTTCCTAGTTTAGAGGGAGAAAAATTTAAAGAACAGTTACATAATGAAAGAGTAAGTTGGATAAAGAAAAATATGTCTTAAATTGTCTTGAAGAAATGTAACAGGTAGGATATAATAGGACTAACCTGAGTTAGGAGGAAAACAGATGAAAATGATAAAACAAGAAAGAGGAGCTGTTACACTATTTGTATTAGTTGCTATGCTATTTTTTACATTATTTTTAGTAGGAATTTTTATGCTAAGTTCAGCAAGTGAACAAACAGGAGCACAGGAGACAGCAAAAGTAAAAGAAATATATGAAAAAGAAGTAAACCGAGTGGGAGATGTATATAAAACGATAGAAGAAAGGCTAAATTTACCAATAGAAAATCCAGAGGAACCAGATGTAGAGCCAGAAGAACCATTGCCAAATGTATTTGCATCATTAAGAGATAGTGTATTAAGGTTTTATAATGATGAACAAAAAGCAAAAGATAATGCCGAAAGTGAAGAATACTATTATGGGAATGTAGCAAAAGTAATAACATATCCACCATGGTTTAAAGATAAAACAAAAATAAAATTTGTAGAAGTAGTAGAAGAAATACATCCAATAAATGTAAACTACTATTTTGCTGAATTAGAGAATATAGGAAGTATAAATCAGATAAGTAATTTGAAGACAGATCAAACTAAAAGTATGGCAGGTATGTTTCGAAATAGTACAAGATTGCAAGGTTTAGATTTATCACATTTTGATACAAGAAATGTAAGTAGTATGGCACATATGTTTTATGGGGTTTCATTTAGTAGTATAGATTTATCAAGTTTTGATACATCAAGAGTAAAAACAATGGGATATATGTTTAGCAACTCTCAAATTTCTGTATTAAACTTAACTAACTTTAATACAAGTAATGTAACAACGATGGAGGGAATGTTTCAAGGATGTGGAAAATTAAGAGAAATAGATTTATCAAGTTTTGATACAAGAAGGGTAACAACAATGAAAACAATGTTTGCAGGTACTAATCAAGGAAAAGTTTATGTAGGACCTAATTGGAAATTGGCACCAAATACAGATGGTATGTTTCATGAGGGACATGTAGAGATACGTGAAAAATATTAGAAATGCAAAGAAGATTTATTTCTTTGCATTTTTAAATTATTTTTTATGCATACAATAGAATACCGTAGTCTACCCAAGCAAGGCAAGTAGCATGTATTTTGTACATACTGCAAAGACTGTCTAAGCAAAATGCCTTTATTTCAGGAATTTTTGAGGTTTTTTTATAAATTTGGTTTAATCTAGAAATTATCCGTTAGACTGTGTTAAGTACTTTACAAAAAAAATTTCATATGATACAATAACCAAAAAAATATAACTATATTTTTTTTATTACTTTATACCTATAGAAGGTGAAAATTATGTTAAAATTTACCAAAATGCATGGGCTAGGAAATGACTATGTCTATATGGACTGCACAAAAGTGGGAGTTCCAGACAATGTCACATTCCTAGCTCAATTTGTAAGTAACCGACATTTTGGTGTTGGTTCTGATGGTCTTATTTTAATTTGTGCAAGTGATACATGCGATTTTAAAATGAGAATGTTTAATCAAGATGGTTCAGAAGCAGAAATGTGTGGAAATGGTGTGCGATGCCTTGGAAAATTTGTTTATGATAAGGGATTAACCTCCAAAAAAGAAATTACAGTAGAAACATTAGCAGGCATAAAGACATTAGCATTACAAATAGAACAAGACAAAGTAATAAAAGTAGAAGTGGATATGGGGGAGCCAATTTTAGAGGCAAATTGTATTCCAGTAGTTGCTTTAAATACACCAGTAACAAATTTAACACTACAAGTAGACAAAAGAGAATTTTTATTTACCTGTGTATCAATGGGAAATCCACATGCAATTACAGTAGTAGATAATATAGAAGACTGTGAGGTAAAAGCATATGGTAGTCAAATAGAAATCGATTCTCATTTTCCTATGAAAACCAATGTTGAATTTGTAAAAATAATAGACAAAAGCACCATTTGGATGCGAGTATGGGAAAGAGGAACAGGAGAGACAATGGCTTGTGGCACAGGAGCATGTGCAGCAGCAGTGGCATGCCATTTGAATGGACTTACAAAAAATGAAGTAACAGTAAAATTACTAGGAGGAGATTTAACAATAAAATGGAACAAAGTAGATAATCATGTGTATATGACAGGTCCTGCTGTTACAGTTTTTGAAGGAGAATTGGAAGATTTTTAATAATAGAAAATAAAAAATGTTAGGATAATGAGTAACAACAAAATCAATAAAAAAAGGAGAAAAGATAAACATGATAACCATAAATGAAAACTATTTAAAATTGCAAGATAGTTACCTCTTTTCAACAATTGCAAAAAAGGTAACAAAATTTCAAGAAGAAAATCCAGATAAAAAAGTGATTAAATTAGGAATTGGAGATGTAACATTACCAATTGTTCCTATTGTAGGAAAAGCCATAAAAGAAGCAACAGAGGAAATGTTAAAAAAGGAAACATTTAGAGGTTATGGACCAGAACAAGGGTATGATTTTTTAAGAGAAAAAATTGCGATAAATGATTACCAAAAATTAGGAATTACCATACAAAAAGATGAAATTTTTGTATCGGATGGCACAAAATGCGATACAGGAAATATTGGTGAAATTTTTTCAAAAGATAATATAATTGCTATTACAGATCCAGTATATCCTGTATATTTAGATACAAATATTATGGCAGGAAGAACAGGGGACTATCATCCAAACAAAAAACAATATGAAAAAGTAGTATATTTAGAAACTACTGCAGAAAATAATTTTATTCCAGAACTACCAAAAGAAAAAGTAGATATGATTTATTTATGTTTTCCCAATAACCCAACAGGAACAGTATTAAATAAACTAGAACTCACAAAATGGGTAACATATGCAAAACAAAATAAGGCTATTATTCTTTTTGATGGTGCTTATGAGGCATTTATTGAAGAAGAAGGCATTCCACATAGTATTTATGAAATAGAAGGAGCAAAAGAGGTAGCAATTGAATTTCGAAGTTTTTCGAAAACAGCAGGATTTACAGGGCTAAGATGTGCCTATACTATAATACCAAAAGAACTAAAAGCCTATACACAGAAAGGAAAAGAAGTAAATTTAAATCAATTATGGAGCCGAAGACAATGTACTAAATTTAATGGAGTACCATATATCACACAAAGAGCAGCGCAAAGTATTTATACAAAAGAGGGTCAAAAGCAAATTCAAGAAAATATACAATATTATAAAGAAAATGCTAAACGAATAAGACAGGGGTTACAAAAAGCAGGATATACTGTATTTGGAGGGAAAAACGCACCATATATATGGCTAAAAGTACCAAATGGTTATACTTCTTGGGAATTTTTTGATTATTTATTAGAAACTGCTAATATAGTAGGAACACCAGGTTCAGGATTTGGACCAAGTGGAGAAGGATATTTTAGGTTAACAGCATTTGCATCAAAAGAAAATACTATAGAAGCAATGGAACGAATACAGAATTTAAAATGAATTTCACACAAAATTTACAAAATAGAGGCGATAAATACATTGACATTTATCGTTTCTATTTTATATAATATAACATTACAAAGAAGGGAGAAAATCATGTTAAAATTACTGAAAAATCTGAAAAAAACTTGGGTATCTGTTGTTATTATTGTTATGTTACTATGCCTGCAAGCATGGGCAGATTTAAGCTTGCCAGATTATACTTCAAAAATTGTTAATATAGGAATTCAAGCAGGGGGAATTCAAAGGGTTTCACCAGAAGTGCTTCGTGCAAATCAAATGGAAAATTTGCTAATATTCACCAAAGAAGATAAAGCAATTTTGGATTCTTATACATTATTATCAAAAAATAAACTAACTGTAGCTGCTTATGAAAAGGAAAAACAAAAATATCCAATTTTAGAAACAGAAGATATTTATATATTGAATCATATGACCAAAGAACAACGAGATGAATTAGATTTAAAAATAGCAAAACCTTTTATGATAATGACAATGTTAGAACAACAGGAAATATCAACTAAAATAAAAGAACAAATACTACAGACTATGCCAGAAGAACAAAAAACACTTATGGTAAATATGAACACAATGCAAATACTTCAAAACATGCCAGAAGAAGCAATAAATGAATTTGTACAAAATATAGAAAAAACAATGGATGAAAATTTAGGAGCAATGATAGAGCAAGTAATTACTGCAGCTATCAAAAAAGAATATGAAGCAATTGGAATTGATACGCAGAAGCTTCAAAATGCTTATATTATTAACATTGGACTTCAAATGTTAGGAATTGCACTAATTAGTATGATATCTGCAATTAGTATTATGCTCTTATCTTCAAAAGTAGCAGCCTATTTAGGAAAAACATTAAGAGATAAAGTATTTAAAAGAGTACTACAATTTTCACGGAGAAGAATTTAATAATTTTTCAACATCATCTCTTATTACTCGTAGTACGAATGATATACAACAAATTCAAATGCTAATTTCAATGCTATTTCGAGTAGTTGTATATGCACCAATTATGGGAATAGGAGGTTTTTTAAGAGTTCTTGCCAATAGTAATACTTCTATGGCATGGATTATTGGTCTTGCAATTTTAGGAGTGGTAGGAGTGGTATTAGTATTATTTATAATAGCAATGCCAAGATTTAAAAAATTGCAAGATTTAATCGATAAATTAAATCTTGTATCTAGAGAAATCTTAACAGGGTTACCAGTTATTCGTGCATTTCATACAGAAAAGAAGGAGGAAAAACGTTTTGAAATAGCAAATAAAGATTTAATGGAAAATTATATTTTTGTTAATCGTGCTATGAGTATGATGATGCCAAGTCTTATGTTTATTATGAATGGAATTATGCTATTAATTATCTGGGTAGGAGGACATAGTGTAGAAGAAGGAATAATTCAAGTAGGGGATATGATGGCATTTATCCAATACACAATGCAAATTATTATGAGCTTTTTGATGATTTCTATGATTTCTATTATGTTGCCACGTGCAGGAGTATCAGCTAGCCGAATTAACGAAGTATTAGAAGCTGAACCCAAAATTACAGATATAAAAAATCCACAAACATTTGATAAAACAAAAAAGGGATTGGTGGAATTTAAGAATGTATCATTCCGATATCCAGATGCTGATTCAGAATGTATTAGTGATATTAACTTTACAGCTGAACCAGGCAAGACAACAGCCATTATAGGAGGTACAGGTTCTCGGAAAATCAACCATTGTAAATTTAATTCCTCGTTTTTATGATGTAACAGGAGGAGAATTAAGAATTGATGGAGTCAATATTAAAAATGTGCCACAAAGAGAATTAAGAACAAAAATTGGCTTTGTACCACAAAAAGGAATCCTATTTTCAGGTACAATTGAATCTAATATTAAGTATGGAAATCCCAATATAAGTGATGAGCAAATGAAATTAGCAGCAAATATTGCACAAGCAGAAGAGTTTATTGTTGATAAAGAAGAAGGATATGCCTCAGCAATTTCACAAGGAGGAGCAAATGTATCAGGAGGGCAAAAACAGCGTTTATCAATTGCAAGAGCCATTGCTATCAATCCAGATATTTTTGTATTTGATGATAGTTTTTCAGCACTTGATTTAAAAACAGATGCTAATTTACGTTTAGCTCTTGAAAAACAAACAAAAAATAAAACCGTCATTATTGTAGCACAAAGAATTAGTACCATATTAAATGCAGAGCAGATTATTGTATTAGAAGAAGGAAAAATGGTAGGAAAAGGTACACATGAAGAGTTAATGAAATCATGTGAAGCATATAAAGAAATTGCATTATCACAACTAGGGGAGGAGGAATTAGGATAAAATGGCTAAAACAAATATAAAACGACCACAAGCACCAATGATGGGACCAGGAAGCATACCAATCCAAAAGGCAAAGGATACTAAAGGAGTAACTAAAAAGTTAGTAAAAGACTATTTAGGACAGTATAAATTAGCTATTATGATTGTACTAATATTTGCAGTAGGAAGTACTATTTTTACAATTGTTGGACCTAAAATTTTGGGAAATGCAACAACAGAAATTTATAATGGAATTATGAGTAAGTTATCTGGAGGAGGGGGAATTGATTTTGAAAAAATTGCAACAATTTTATTAACATTATTAGGCTTATATGTCATTAGTGCAATATTTTCATTTATACAAGGCTTTACTATGACAGGAGTATCTCAAAAAATTACCTATCAGTTACGTAATGATATTGCAACTAAAATTAATCGAATGCCAATGCATTATTTTGATAAAAAAACACATGGTGAAGTGTTATCAATTATTACAAATGATATTGATACCATTAGTCAAAACTTAAACCAAAGTGTTACTCAAATTATTACATCTATTTGTACCATTATTGGAATACTGATTATGATGTTTTCGATTAGTTGGAGTATGACTCTAATTTCACTATTTATTTTGCCAATTACAGGAGTGATTGTAAAAATCGTTGTTGGAAAATCACAAAAGTATTTTGCTGCTCAACAAGAATATTTGGGTCATGTAAATCGGTCAAGTAGAAGAAATTTATGGTGGTCATACAATTGTAAAAGCATTTAATAGAGAAGAAATAGCACAAAAGGAATTTGAAAAAGCAAATGATAAACTATATCATTCTGCATGGAAATCACAGTTTTTATCAGGACTTATCCATCCTATTATGAACTTTGTAGGAAACATAGGATATGTAGCAGTAGCGATATTTGGAGGTTATCTTGCTATTCGTGGAGAGATTACAGTTGGAAACATCCAATCCTTCATTCAATATAATAAACAGTTTACTCGGACCAATTAACCAAATTGCACAAGTATCAGGTATGCTTCAGGCAATGATAGCTTCAGCAGAAAGAGTGTTTATGTTTTTAGAAGAAATAGAAGAAGTAAGAAATATACAAAATCCAAAAAGCACAAAAGATTTAAAAGGAAATGTAACATTTGAGCATGTAGAGTTTGCTTATAATGAAGATAAAATTATTATTCATGATTTTAATGCCAGTGTAAAAGATGGACAAAAAATAGCGATTGTAGGACCAACTGGTGCGGGAAAAACAACAATAGTAAAATTACTAATGAGATTTTATGATGTAACAAAAGGTGCTATTTTAATAGATGGACATAATATTAAAGACTTTAAAAGAGGAGAACTTCGTAAAATGTTTGGAATGGTACTACAAGATACATGGCTTTTTAATGGAACCATTAAAGATAATATTAAATATGGAAATCCAGATGCAACAGATAATGAAGTAATTGAAGCTGCAAAAGCAGCACATGTACATCATTTTATTAAAACATTACCAAAATCGTATGACATGGTATTAGGGGAAGAAACAAGCAATATTTCAGCAGGACAAAAACAACTTATGACTATTGCAAGGGTAATTTTAACCAATCCTAAAATTTTAATATTAGATGAAGCAACAAGTTCAATTGATACAAGAACAGAGCAACAAATACAAGCTGCAATGGATAATCTAATGAAGGGAAGAACTAGCTTTATTATTGCACATCGTTTGTCTACTATCAAAAATGCAGATTTGATTTTAGTTATGAACCATGGAGACATTGTAGAACAAGGTACTCATAAAGAACTATTACAAAAAGATGGATTTTATGCAAAATTATATAATTCACAATTCGAAGAAAGCCAAGAAGAATAGGATAAGCTTATTGGAGCTTATTCTATTTTTATGATATAATACTTATCAAAAGAGGAGGAGAAGAGATGAATGAAATACCAGATTTTTTGATACAAAAATTAGAAATGCAATATGGAAAAGAATTAGCACAAAACATAACAATAGGATATCAGTATAAAAGACCAGTAACTCTTCGTATCAATACTTTGAAAATAAGTGTGCAACAGATAAAAGAAATATTAACACAATTACAAATTCCTTATCATGAAGCGGCGTGGTGCAAAGAAGCTCTCATACTACAAAATGTAAGAGAAAATACAATACGAGAGCTAGATATTTATAAAAATGGAGAAATCTATTTACAAAGTCTTTCTTCTATGTTACCTCCTATAATATTAAAACCAAAACCGAATGTGGATATTTTAGATATGGCAGCAGCACCAGGAGGAAAAACGAGTCAGCTAGCTGCAATAACTAACAATCAAGCACATATTACAGCATGCGAAGTGAATAAAATTCGTCTACAACGTCTTAATTATAATATTCAAAAACAAGGAGCAACGAGTGTATACATTATGGAAAAAGATGCAAGACAATTAGATGATTATTTCTCATTTAATCAAATTCTGCTAGATGCCCCATGTAGTGGATCTGGAACATTATATGTAAAAAATCCGAAATTACAAGAAGTCTTTACACGGTAAACTCATTCAAAAATCAGTAAATGCGCAAAAAGCATTACTGAAAAAAGCAGTTAACATTTTAAAGCCAGGAGGAGAGATTGTATATTCTACCTGTTCTATTTTAAGAGAAGAAAATGAAGAAATCATAGCACCATTTTTAAAACAAAAAATATTAGAAATTCTTCCAATTGAATTAGACAATAAAGATATGCTTCCACTTTTACCAGTAGATATACAGGGAACACTTGGAATACTACCAAACGAACTCTATGAGGGATTTTTTGTAGCTAAAATGAAGAAACGATAAAACTGACCTATCTGTATAATGATAAAGAGCAATATTTATGGTATAATAAAAGAGCAATAAATAAATGTAAAATCAATAGGAGGAAAAAAATGGGAATTAGAGATTTTAAAATACCTAAGATGAAGTTTAAAAAAATGAAAATTCGAACGGATATGTTAGAGGAATTAGAAGAATTTGATTTTGACAACTTAGAAAAGAAAAATATAAAAAATAGAACAACTCCATATGAAGATATGAGTCACTATAAAACGGTAAAAGAATTTTTTTTAAAGTCAGTAAAGCAGTATCCAACATATCCATGTATATTAGAAAAACCGAATCATAAAGAACCATATAAGGTGATTAGTTATGAACAGTTTGGGGAGGATGTATTAGCATTAGGAACTTCACTAATTCACTTACTAAACCAAAAAGATAAAAGAGTAGTTATTATAGGTGAAACACAGTACGGATGGTATGTATCGTATATGGCTATGCTTTGCGGAGTAGGAATTGCTGTGCCAACCGACAAGGAGTTGCCTATCAACGAATTAGAAAACATCATAAAAAGAGCGAAAGCAGCTAGTGTTATTTATTCTCCTAAAAGAGAAGAGGATATTAAGAAAATTGCAGAGAATTTACCAGAAGTAGAGTATTTTATTAAAATGAAATCAGATGAAAAAATAGAGCAAAGATTTGTTGGTTTAGATTATTTAATTGAATGTGGAAAACACATGATAAAAGCAGGAAATACTTCATTTGAAAAATTAGAAATTGATGAAGAAGAATTTAAAATATTATTTTTTACATCAGGAACAA
>CATLGL010000013.1 GCA_949935895.1 uncultured Clostridia bacterium | reverse complement strand
CATTTCAGAACCATTTCGATTTAGTTTTATTTCAATGGTATCGCCAATTTTGTGAGAATTTTTAATTTCATTCAATTCGTCCATAGTAGAAACGGTTTTTCCATCTGCTGCTATAATGACATCTCCTTTTTTAATACCAGCTTTTTCATCAGAAGAGAAAGTTTCTATATCTTTTACATATATACCAACAACTAACTTATTATAATCTGCTGTTTTTTGGTCTAGGTCAAGACCAGTAATTCCTATATATGGTCTTTTTACTTTATTATATTGAATAAGTTGTTCATAAATATCTTTTGTAGAGTTGATAGGAATAGCAAAACCCATTCCTTCAATTCCAGTACCTAAAAGTTTTAGCGTGTTTACACCAATTACTTTACCTTCTGCATTTACTAAAGCACCACCACTATTTCCAGAATTGATAGCGGCATCAGTTTGAATAAGAGTAAAAGTTTTTCCATCCGAATCTGTTACTTTACGGTCAACTGCACTTATAATTCCCGCTGTTACACTACTTTGCATACCAAGAGGATTACCAATTGCCATTGAAAATTCTCCAACATGAACACTACTAGAATCTCCTAATTCAGCAGGGGTTAATCCTGTTTTATCAATTTTAATCACAGCAAGGTCAGTTTGTTCATCTGTTCCTATGATGGTTGCTGGATATTCTGTTTCATCATTAAAAAGATAAACACTAACTTTATTTGCTTTTTTAATTTCGTAATACGAATTATTAGAAGTTGAATTAACAATATGATTATTAGTTAAAATATAACCATCTTCCGAAATAATAATACCAGAACCTTCAGCAGAAGCGGTAGTAGGATTTCGTAAAAACATAGAATTTGCACTATATTCTACTTTAATTCCTACAATTGAAGGACGGACCTTTTGGGCAACCTTCATTCCTGTATCAGAATAGTCTGTTAAAGAAACACTTGTTACATTAGAAGGAGTTCCGTGAGTTTCCGTGAAGGAACTGAGGTTTCTACAAAATTTGTGTTACTCAAAAGAGTATTACGTATTCCGTGGTACTCCAAAACAGGTTCCAATAACTAAAGTGGCTCCTAAAATACCAGAACAAAAAGGCAAAAATATACTTTTTGTAAAAGAGTGATTTGATTTTTTACGATTTGTTTCTTTTTCTGACATATCAACTACTTGATATGCATTTTTATTGTTTGAATTTTCTTCCATACTAACCTCCAAATTTAATAATACTATATCCTTAAAACAATTATATCATACAATAGTTTTGTGAAAAAATTGTGAAAAGAATATAAAATAATAAAATTTTATTGAAATAATATTTCCTTATCGATATAATATAAAAAGAAGATGAAAATAAACGAAAGAATGAGGGGGAGAATTTTATGAGAAACAAAACAGAAGAAAAAAAGCATTTTAATATTACATATGCTCGGAAATTCTATAAAAGGACTAACAATAACAACATTAGTTATTACGATTATTATTATGATTATTATTGCTTCTATTACCATTTATACAGGAATTGAAATCATGAAACAAGCAAATCTTCAAAATATTAACACCAATATGATGTTAATACAAGCAAAAACAAAAACAATTGCAGAACAAGCAAAATTTAATAAAGATGTTTCTAATTATAAAGGAACAAAAATAACACAAGTAACAGAAAATAAAAAAATAGAGAATTTGATTTCAAATAATATTATTGAAAACAATGAAAAGTATTATTTACTTTCACAAGTAGATTTAAATGAAATGGGATTAGAAAAAATTGATGTTGGTGATGGGTATATTGTAGAATATGAAACAAATGAAATTATTTATGTAAAAGGATTTGAAATAAAGAACCAAACCTATTATAAGCTTTCAGAGATGAAGGATATAGATATTGAGGATGTAGAGTAAATGAAAGAAAAAGAACAGATACGATTAAATAAGTTAAAAGAAATAGAAGAACAAATTTATGAAAATGAAAAAAATGTAAAATATATTTGTGGAATTGATGAGGCAGGAAGAGGTCCTCTTGCAGGTCCTGTAGTAGTAGCAAGTGTTATTATGCCAAAAAATTCTATGATAGAGGGAGTTAATGACTCTAAAAAAGTTTCTGAAAAAAAGCGAGAAGAATTATATGATAAAATTATAGAAGAAGCAATTACTTATGGAATAGGTGTAATCGATGAAAAAGAAATTGATACTATCAATATTTTGCAAGCTACCAAAAAAGCACTAACCATGTCACTTCAAGAACTAACAATAAAACCAAATTTAATTTTAGTAGATGCACTAAAAGGAATTGATACACTAGGAATTCCATATCGCTCAATTATAAAAGGAGATGCATTATGTTATAGTATTTCGGCAGCATCAATTATAGCCAAAGTAACAAGAGATAGAATTATGAGGCAGTGGGAGGAGGCATATCCTCAATATGGTTTTGAGAAGCATAAGGGATATGGTACTTCAGCACATATACAAGCAATTAAAGAGTATGGATTATGTCCAATTCATAGGAGAAGCTTTACAAAAAATTTCGTTAAGTAAGCAGAGGAAAGGTCTTAAGAAGAAGCTTTCTTCTGCTTCTTACATAAAATTTAAAATGAAATTATTCTATAAAAAGGAGAGTAAGAATGAATATAATAGAAGTTATAGCAAAAAAAAGAGATAAAAAAGAATTATCCAAACAAGAAATTGAATATTTTGTTACAGAATATACCAAAAATAATATAACAGATTATCAAGCCGCTGCTTTAATAATGGCCATTTACATTAATGGGATGACTGATGAAGAAATAACGAACTTAACTCTTTGTATGGCACATTCTGGGGAAATGTTAGATTTATCCATTTTTGGAAAAAATGTAGTAGATAAACATAGCACTGGTGGAGTAGGGGATAAAGTTACGTTAATTTTAGCACCAATTATTGCTTCTTTTGGCATACCAGTTGCTAAAATGTCTGGTAGGGGATTAGGATTTACTGGTGGAACAATTGATAAATTAGAATCAATACCAGGATATTGTACCAATATTTCTACCAAAGAATTTATAGAAAATGTACAACAAATTGGCATTAGTTTAATTGGCCAAACATTAAATTTAGCACCAGCAGATAAAAAAATATATGCATTACGTGATACAATAGCATGTACAGATAGTATTCCACTAATCGCGTCTAGCATTATGAGTAAAAAAATAGCAGCAGGAGCCAATAAAATTGTATTAGATGTTACATGTGGAAGTGGTGCTTTTATGAAAAATTATGAAGAGGCAAAACATTTATCTCAAACCATGAAAAAAATAGGAAGACTTGCAGAAAAAGAAACTGTTTGTGTAATTAGCAATATGGAGGAGCCATTAGGATATGCTGTAGGAAATAATTTAGAGGTAATAGAAGCAGTACAGTTTTTAAAACAAGACATGAAGGAGGATGTAAAGCAAGTAGTATTAGAATTAGGAGCTTATATGATAAAGTTAGCAGGCTATGGTGACAATATAGAACAAAATAAGAAAAAAATATTACAAAAAATACAAACAGGAGAAGCATATCAAAAAATGGTAGAACTTGTGAAAAGGCAGGGAGGAGATACCTCTTATTTAGAACATACAGAAAAATTTGAAGTAGCAAAATATAGATTACCAGTTATTGCTAAAGAGCAAGGATACATTACCTCAATTAGTGCAAGAGAAGTTGGAGAACTATCAGGAAGTATAGGTGCAGGAAGAATGAAAAAAGAAGACCCAATTGATGAAAGTGTTGGAATTATTTTATGTAAGAAGATAGGAGACTTTGTAAAAGAACAAGAGATACTTGCTTATATTCATGCAAATGACAAAAATAAGGCAGGACAAGCAGTTAAAAAACTGCAAGAAATATATCAAATACAAAAAAATAAAAAAGAAAAACCAAACGTTATTTTAGATGTTATCATGTAATAAATACTAAAGTAAAAAGAACGAAGAAGCTATTCGATTCTTCGTTCTTTTTGTTCTTTATTTCCGACACAAACGATCATATTCCTTACATTTAATTTTATAATCCATTTGTTGTGATAAATAACGATAATACATATAAGCTTGTTCATATTGTACGATAGGATTAAACATAGGGTCTTGATACATAGCATCATTTACCATATTAGGATTAAATGTCATATTATCATAAGGTGGAAAATTACCAAAATCGGTATTGCGTTCCATTTTATCCCTCCTTTCTAATTTGTTTTTTATACTTCATAATAAAAAGTAAAATAAAACCTATAATAAATAAAATAGATATATGATAAGCATTAAAAAAATAGGAATATGATGTAATTTTATTCACATTTTGTGAAATAATAGGAGTAATGTCAAAATTAAAAATAGGAAATATGTGAATAAAAAGGTATGTTAAAATTGCGGCTATACTACCTTGTAATAATTTTCCTAAAAAATAAGCTTTAATAGAAAAATCTGATTTAGAAGTAATACTAAATACCTGTAATAATATACTAATTCCACCAAATCCAAGCAAAAAAGCACAAATAATAAGATTTGTTGAAATAGACTTTTGTGCAATATGAGAAGTAAGACCTAACCCATTTGTTAATTCACAAATACCAGAAGCAATCGGTGTAATAAAATTAGGAGAAAGACCAAATGTTTTAAAAAATGGTGCTAATAAAAAGGTAAGGGCATTAAAAATTCCACAATGATTTAAAATTGAAATAATAACACTAAAAAGGATTACAAATCCACCAATCATAACGATATTATGAATTGCATTTGCAATACTATCTGCTAATATTTCACCTAAATTTGAAAAATGGATTTGGTTTTTAGTAGAAGATTTATGAACAAAAGTCGATATTTTTGAGGTATCATGATATTTCCAAAAACGAAATAAAATCCCTACCAATAAACAACTAATAAGATGTGTTACAAATAATAATATACCAATTCCAGTATTTCCAAACATAGTAATACCAACAGTTCCAATAATGAATAGTGGTCCTGAGTTATTAGTAAAAGCAACTAATCTTTCTGCTTCTGCCTTTGTGCATAATCCCTCATTTCGAAAGTTAGTAACAATTTTGGCACCAATGGGATAACCACTAATAATACCCATAATAAAAGCATAAGCACCAATACCAGGAACATTGAAAATAGGACGCATAAAACGGTTTAGAAAATCCCCTAGTTTAGTAATAATATTGGTGTGTCCTAATAATTCTGTTGCAATAAAAAAAGGAAGTAAGGCAGGCACAATAGAGTTTGCCCATAATTGTAAGCCAAGCTTTGTAGCTTGTAAGTTTTGTTTAGAAAATAAAACTAAACAAATAGTAAAAAGGACAAATAAAGATGGTAATATATTTTTCTTAATGGATAAAAAAATAAAATGAGAAGGATGTTTCATAAAAAGTACTCCTAATTAGTAATGAAAGTGTTAATGTTCAGAATTTTATAGTTAATTTAATGTAGTAATATAATTCAATTTTGCTTTTATACTTTATGGTTATTAGCATACTTCAATAAGTTGAGGTTTTAATTACAAAAAATCATATTATTATATTTATACTATGTATAGTTAAATAGTAAGATGAACATTACTAATATATATGAAAAACATGTTGTAATATGCATAAGTTTATGATATATTTGTACAAGAATGAAACACTAGGGAAGGAAATATACAAAGTACAAGGAGGCTATTTTATGTGGGGAGATATTGCAATAGCATTCTTACTTGCGTTTATTACAGCATTTGTTATTACACCATATACGATTAAACTTGCTAAAAAGGTAGGAGCAATTGATTTACCAAAAGATGAACGAAGAATTAATAAAAAACCAATGCCAAGATTAGGTGGACTTGCTGTTATTGCAGGGTTTTTAGTATCTATTATCTATTTAATAGCAATTTTAGGAATTGAAGGAAGTATTAAGCTAAATGGGGAGGAGCAGTACTATGTAAAACTAATAGGCTTCTTTTTGGGAGCATTAGTAATTATCATTACTTGTTTTATTGATGATGTAAAAGGATTACCAGCACTAGTAAAATTAGCAGCGCAAATTATTGCAGCAAGTATCGTTATAAAAAGCGGAATTCTGATAGAACATGTTAGCATTCCTTTTTTCGCTGGAGAAGGATTAACACAATTAAACAATGTATTTGCAATTATATTAACATTAGGATGGATTGTAGGGATTACCAATGCTATCAACTTAATTGATGGATTAGATGGACTATCTTCTGGAATTTCCCTTATATCATGCTTATCACTATTAATCATCTTCTCATTAAATCAATCTCCAATGATTGCGATTTTAATGATTACTGCTCTTGCTGGAGCATTAACAGGATTTTTACCATTTAATTTTAGTCCAGCAAAAACATTTATTGGTGATACAGGTTCCAATTTTTTAGGTTTTTCACTTGCAGTCATTTCCATTTTGGGAGTAGCAAAAACCTATACAGCAATTGTCATTGTGGCACCACTAATTGTACTTGCTCTTCCAGTATTTGACACATTATTTGCTATTGTGAGAAGAATTATAAAAGGAAAATCATTAAAAGCAGTAGTAATGCCAGATAAAGGACATTTGCATCATAAAATGTTAAAAAATGGATTTACCCAAAAAGAAGCTGTACTGGTATTATACGGAATTAGTGCAACACTAGGTATGTTTGCCATTGTTTTATTAGAAAGTGGTATTTGGAAAGCATTATCATTTGCACTAATCGTAGTAGCAGTAATAGCACTTGGATATAAAAATATGTTTAAATTAAGAGGAGGTGAAGAAATGTATAAATGTCTTGCTTGTGGATATGAATATAATCCAGAAATAGGAGATCCAGATAATGGAATTGCACCAGGAACAGCATTTGAAGATTTACCAGATACTTGGGTATGTCCATTATGTGGAGTTGGAAAAGATATGTTTGAAGAAGAATAATAAAAAAAGAAAGATTGAAATGCAGGTTTCAATCTTTCTTTTTTTACTAGAGTGTGATATAATGCCAATAAAGAAAAAGAGAGGAAGCGTAAAATGGAAAATCAAGATAGAATTATTAAAATGTTAGCATATGAAGGAAGAGTTAGTATTCTTTGTGCTAATACTACCTCACTTGTAGAAAAAGCAAGAAAAACACATGATTTAAGCCCAGTAGCAACAGCAGCATTTGGAAGAGCATTAACCATAACAGCACTAATGGCAGTTAATATGAAGCAAGAAACGGATAAAATAACTGTTCAAATAAACGGGAATGGAGCATTAGGGGCAATTGTAATTACA
This sequence comes from uncultured Clostridia bacterium, assembly GCA_949935895.1. GTDB lineage: Bacteria > Bacillota > Clostridia > TANB77 > CAG-508 > RGIG8482. The sequence continues at coordinate 11,520 of CATLGL010000013.1, read as the reverse complement.
GCAAATAATTTTCCTAAATTAAAGGGATATGTGTGCAATAAGATAGTAGATTTGCCATTGAAAAATGGTAAATTAGATGTAGGAGGGGCAGTTGGTAAAGAAGGATATTTGAATGTGATTAAAGATATAGGTTTAAAAGCGCCATATATAGGAAGGGCTCCACTTGTTTCAGGTGAAATTGCTGAAGATTTTGCATCTTATTTTGCAAGTTCAGAACAAACCAATACAGCTGTTAATTTAGGAGTATTAGTAGACTGTAATGGGGTAAAATCAAGTGGAGGTTATATTGTAACACCAATGCCAGATGCGACCGAAGAAGATTTATTTATTTTAGAAAATCGTATCAAAGAAGCAAAACCACTTAGTAACATGCTAAGTGAAAGAAAAAGTTTACTAGAAATTGCAAAAGACCTTACAGGAGATGAACATGTTCAAATAATAGAAGAAAATATTATGCCATTATATGAATGTGATTGTAGTAAAGAAAAGATTGAAAAAGGGTTAATGGTGTTAGGCAAAAAGGAGTTACAAGATATGATAAATACACAAATAAAAATTGAAACAGTTTGTCATTTTTGTAATCAAAAATATGTATTTACAAAAGAGGAGTTAGAAAGAGTATTAGAAAATATAAAATAGGATAAATTAGTAAAAACCGCATATTAAATATGCGGTTTTTACTAATTTAAGTTAGAGCATTTAAAATAATAGGTGCTACTTGTTTTTTTCTAGAAACAACGCCTTCTAAAAAAGCTAAGTTATTCTCTACTGGTTTAGAAAATGCTTTTTCAAAAATAGTTGTATCTCCTAAAACAATACTTTGAGAATTACTATTTAAAATATCAGTAATTAGTAGAATAAATAAATTAGAACCATTTTGCGTCATAAAATTGGTCATAGCATTTTCAATATCTACTTTATTTTGTAATACATCTTCAATACAAGCAGTATTTACTTGAGCAACTTGAAATTTAAAGTCTCCATTTATAAATTCTTTAGAATCAAGGTTAATTAATTCCTCTGGTGTAAAATCACTTAAATCTGTTCCAGCTTTTAACATTTCTAATCCATACGTATCAATATCAATATTAGCAATATGAGCAAGATTTTCACATGCTGTTTTATCTTCAATAGTACAAGTTGGAGATTTAAATAAAAGAGTATCTGAAATAATAGCAGAAAGCATTAAAACAGCTTCTTTTTTCTCAATTTCCATATTTAATTCTTTAAATTTTTTATATAAAATAGTTGCAGTACAACCAACAGGTTCTGCACGGTAGTATAATGGCTCTGTTGTTTGAAAGTTAGCAATACGGTGATGGTCAATAACTGTTTCGATAGTTGCTTTTTCAATACCATTAGCGCTTTGAGTAAATTCGTTGTGATCAACTAATACAACAGGTTGTCCCTCATTAACTTCATGAATTAACCTAGGTGCAGATAGGTTTAAATAATTTAATACATATTGTGTTTCTTTATTTACTTCTCCAAGTCTTACAGCCTCCACTGAAAAGCCTAAATTTTTATCAAATTTTTCCATTACTAAGCTAGAACAAATAGAATCAGTATCTGGGTTTTTATGTCCAAAGATAAGAATATTTTTTTCCTCCATAATTAACGCTCCTTTATAAAAATCTAACTAATACTATACAAAAAAAATTATAAAAAATCAAGCTTTATCTTACATAATACAAAAATAATTGACAAGATATTTTAAGTAGAGATAAAATAGAATATGAACTAATAGAGTAATAAAGTATAGCACATAATAGCTTTAAATTTCTAAGTGTTATATGAAAAATATAACAAAATGAAAAGAAAGGGGAAGTACTGATGAGTAGAATCAATCGAAAAAGCAATTGATAGATAGAAGAAAATATCTGCCAATTGCTTTTTTGGTATTACTTTTAAATTAGTAGAACATAAGAACTTATATTAAAATAGCACTTTCTAAACCTAATGTTATCATTTTATCAAGTGAAGACTGTCTTTGACTGGCAGTTGCTTTTTCATTGTAATAATAGGAATCAACCACAGTTAATAGGCAACTCGCTTTTTTATTTAATAATTTTGCATTGTAAAATAACGAAAATGCTTCCATTTCAGCACCTGTTATATGGTATTGTTCGGGAACGCTTTCAAGCATTTGCTTCATGTTCGTCATATAACGATCAAATACTTCTCCGACATAACGTATTTGCCTTTACAATAGGGATAGATAACATATTTGATGCTTGCTTTATTTTGCTATTTAGAAAATCATTTGAAGAGATATAGTGACAATCATCATTATTAAGACTTAGAGCATAATTACTTTGTGTGTAAGTATGGTCTACCAAAACTAAATCAAACATTTTTAAATCTTTTGTATATCCTCCACAAGAACCAAGACGAATAATATTTTCTACATTATAGTAATGGAATAATTCATAAGAATAAATTCCCATACTTGGAATCCCCATACCGAGATGCCATAACCGTAAGCTCTTTTCCTTTATAGACTCCAGTATAAGCATAAATATTACGAATAGAGTTTACTAATTTTGCATTTTCTAAATATTGCTCAGAAATGAGTTTAGCGCGAAGAGGATCTCCAGGCATCAAAACAGTTTTTGCAATTTCACCAATGTTAGCTTCAATATGTGGTGTCATAATTACCTCCTTAATAAATTAGCATTTACCATTATTACCGCTATTATATACCAAATATCATAAAATAGTCTAGAAAAAAACAACAAAATATGATAAAATAACAAATACATTGCATTTAGTAAAGGAGGAAGTAGATGAAAATAGGATTTGTATCATTAGGATGTAGTAAAAATTTAGTAGATACAGAAATGATGATAGGGTTATTTGAAAAACATGGATTTGAAATTGTTAATAATCCTAGTGTGGCAGAAATTATTTTAATTAACACTTGTGGATTTATTGAAAGTGCAAAGCAAGAAGCAATCAATACTATTTTAGAAATGAGCGAATATAAAAAGAAAAAATGTCAATATATTATTGCAACTGGTTGTTTAGTAAAACGATATAAAGAAGAACTAAAAAAGGCAATACCAGAAGTTGATTTATGGATAGGTTGTAATGATTACGAAAACTTTTGGAGAGAAATCACAGCCTTACTTTCAAAAGAAGAAACAAAAGAAGACTTTTTAGATTATAAGGAGAGAAAAATTACAACAGGAGAAAAAATGGCTTATTTAAAAATTGCAGAAGGCTGTAGTAATCATTGTACTTATTGTGCTATTCCGATGATTCGAGGACCATTTATTAGTAGGAAAAAAGAGGATATTATAAAAGAAGCTAAAAATCTAGCCAATAAAGGAATACAGGAACTCATAATTATTGCACAAGATACTACAAAATATGGTATTGACTTATATGGAAAATCTACATTAACTAATCTTTTAAAAGAACTTTCTGAAATAGAAGAAATAAAATGGATTCGTTTTCTGTATTCATATCCAGAAACGATTACAGATGAGTTAATACAAATCGTTAAACATAGTAATAAAATTTGTCACTATTTTGATATACCAATCCAGCATATTTCAAATCCTGTGTTAAAAAGAATGAATCGACATAGTAATGAAAAAAGCATTCGAGAGATTATTTCAAAGATTAGAAAAGAGATTCCAGATGTTATCATTAGAAGTACAGTGATGGTCGGTTTTCCAGGTGAAACAAAAGAGGATTTTGAAAAATTATATAATTTCATAAAAGAAACTGAATTTGATAAACTAGGAGCCTTTACTTATTCTAAGGAAGAGGGAACAGCAGCAGAAAAACTAAAAGAACAACTTCATCCTCAAACCAAAAAAAGTAGGTATCATAAAATCATGCAATTACAGCAGGAAATCTCAAAAAACAAGCTAAAAGAAAAAATAGGAAAAGTATATGAAGTCTTAATAGAATCAATTTCATTTGATGGAAAATATTATATTGGAAGAACTTATATGGATGTGCCAGACACAGATGGAGTTGTGTTTATTAAAAATATAGAAAAAAAGAAGGAACATATAGGGCAATTTGTAAATTGCAAAATTATTGAAGTCCAAGAATATGATTTGATTGCGCAATTAGTATAAATTTCTAAATTCAAAATAAAAGTAATAAAGTTTCTATAACAGTCTAATTTCTGTTAAGCCAAAAGGAGACCACCATAGCTAGTGTGTCTCCTTTTTACTTTTATAAAAAGTTATGATTAATAATTTTCAGCTTGTAATTCAAAATAAGCTTTAGGATGAGCACAAACAGGACAAATTTCAGGAGCTTCTAACCCTACATGAATATGTCCGGCAATTACGGCATTTCCAAATTACAATACTTCCTTTTTTAAATACAGTACCATCTTCCATATTTTCTAATAATTTACGATATCTTTCTTCATGATGTTTTTCTACTTCACCAATTTGACGAAAACGATTAGCAATTTCTTTAAAACCTTCTTCTTCTGCTTCTTTTGCAAAACGTGCATACATATCAGTCCATTCATAATTTTCACCGAGCAGCCGCATCAGCAAGATTTGCTTTTGTATCTCCAATACCATTTAAATATTTAAAATGAATTTTAGCATGTTCTTTTTCATTTTCTGCTGTTTCTAAAAAAAGTGCAGCAATTTGCTCATATCCTTCTTTTTTTGCAACACTTGCATAATAAGTATACTTATTTCTTGCTTCTGACTCACCAGAAAAAGCAGCTTTTAGATTTGCTTCTGTTTTTGAACCTTTTAATTCCATAATTTCCTCCTTACAATATAAAAATATATTCCCATATTATTCCAAAAATGGAGGAATGTCAAGTCTAAATTAGGAATAAAAAATAAAAAAATAGAGGAGTTATATCTTGACATAAACTTTAAAAAGTAATATAATATATTACCTAGAAATCAAAAAAAGTAATGGAAACGAACATGATAAGGAATTGTCATGCCGAACAAACAACACATAAGGGATGTGTTGTTTTTATGTTCTATAATTAGGAGGTGCTATAAATATCTTATTATAGAATACTTCCCTGTAGGCGGACAAAGACACCAGACTTTAAATATATAAACAGATACTATGTTTTTAATGTCTGCTTTTGCTGGATTATATTTACATTACAATTACTTATAATAAATAAAAAAAGGAGGAAATATGAAACAATTTGATTTAGGAAAAGAAAAAATAGGAAAATTACTAATGGCTTTTTCTGTGCCATGTATTATTTCACTAGTAGTAAATGCACTATACAATATGGTTGACCAAATTTTTATTGGATGGGGAGTAGGATATTTAGGAAATGGTGCCACAAATGTTATTTTTCCAATAACTATTTTATGTTTAGCATTTTCTTTAATGTTTGGAGATGGAACCTCGGCATATTTAAGCTTAAAATTAGGAGAAAAAAAGAAACAGGAAGCAGAAAATCGGAGTAGGTAATGGGATTATAGCGTCAATCATATTATCTATTATTCTAGGAGGACTGATTTTTGCATTTTTACCAACACTCATTACATTATTTGGAGGAACTGAACAACTAAGAACATATGCAATGGATTATGGTTATATTATTGCTGTTGGAATTCCTTTTATGATGATAGGGACAACTTTAAATTCAATTATAAGAGCAGATGGTTCTCCTAAATATGCAATGTTCTCTATGATAATAGGAGCAATTTTAAATATCATATTAGACCCAATTGCGATATTTGTATTTGATATGGGAATAAAAGGAGCAGCAATTGCTACAGTTATTAGTCAAATTATTACATTTGCTATTAACATATTTTATATAAAGAGATTTAAAACTATACAATTAACCAAAAAGAATTTTCAGCTTTCATTAAAACAAGTAAAAAATGTAACCATGTTAGGAATTTCTTCTTTTATTACACAAATGGCAATTGTAATTGTTATTACAGCAGAAAATACTTAATACAATTTGTATGGAGCAAGTAGTAAATTTGGAGCAGAAATTCCAATTACAGTACATGGAATTGTTATGAAGGTCAATATGATTTTAACAAGTATTATTATTGGAATAGCAGCAGGAAGTCAACCAATTGTAGGATATAATTATGGGGCAAAACAATATAATAGAGTAAAACAAACGCTAAAATGGGTACTATTATCAAGTACAATAGTATCAGCTATTTCTTTTGTATTATTTCAAACAATGCCAGAAACGTTAATTGGAATATTTGGTTCTGGAGACGAATTATATAATGAGTTTGCTTGCTTAACATTTCGAATTTTTTTAATGTTAACATTGTGTAATGGAATTCAGATTGCATCAGGAATTTTTTTTCAAGCAGTAGGAAAGCCAACCAAATCAGCATTTATTACACTTTCAAGACAAATTCTATTTTACATACCATCTGCTATCATTTTATCTAATATTTATGGTGTAATGGGAGTACTATATGCAGGACCAGTAGCAGATGCTCTTGCCTTTACAATTGCCATTATTTTACTAATATTTCAAATAAAGAAATTAAATCAATCCAGTAAAGAAACAGTTATACCAGACCAAGTGAAACAAGAAACAGTAGCAAACAAAGACCACTTTATTATTACCATTAACCGTGAATATGGTTCTGGCGGTAGATATGTTGGAAAATTGTTAGCAGAAAAATTAGGAATTCAATTATATGATAAAAATTTAATTATGATGGTATCAAATGAAAGTGGATTATCCGCCACCTATATACAAGAAAACGAACAAAAGATACAAGATAAATTGCTAGCAAACTTTAATTCACAATATTATAATAATTTGACAAATGATGATAATCTATTCCTTGCAGAAACAAGAGCAATTAAACAAGTAGCAAAAAATGAAGCTTGTGTTATTATAGGAAGATGTGCAGATTATATATTAAAAGAACAAAAAAATGTATTTAATGTTTTTTTATATAGTGATGAGAAAGGAAAAGTAGAAAGAGCTATTACTTATTATGGATTGAGCAAAAAAAATGCACAAAAAGAAATAAACAGAATAAATAAAGCAAGACAAAACCATTATAACCATTATACAGGGCAAGAATGGAAAGATATGAGCCATTATGATATTAGCATCAATGTTGATAAATTTGGAATCGAAAAAACCGTTGAGATAATAGAAAAGATAATACAACAAAGTAAGGAAATATCTATGAAAGTATAAAAATGTAAAAGGAGTAAAGATTAAAGAATATAAAGATAGATATTGAATAAGAAAAATAAAGAAAAGAACATTCATAACTAAAAGAAGAATGTTCTTTTTTATATAAGGATAAAGGATTTAGTTTAATTTTCAATAAAAAGTGCTTTAGCAATATAAGGCAATACATCTTCATAATCATACCATCCGAGACATTCGTGAAGAACCCAATTCACCATTTGGATTAGAAACATAAAGTTTCGAGATATTATCAGTAGCAAGAAGCAACATATAGTGAGAAGAGGTTGTCCATTTATTATTAGGCTTATCCCAAACACAAATTAAAATAGGTCTATCTTCTTGTAACCACTCAAAAATATAATCTTTTTGAAAGTAAGTATTACTATATTGAAAGTTAGAATTGCGAATATCAAAATAATTTTGTAATTCATAAGAGATTAAATCACCGCGCTAAATGGTCATTTTTATTTGGTGCATATTTTTTTCGCAAATCTTCTGGGGTATAATTCATACCATAACCGACTAGCAAGTGTAGCAAGACAAGTAATGCCACAACCATTTTCTGCCATTGTTCCACCCCAATAATAACGTTCTGACCAAGAACTATTACCACCTTGTTTATATTCTTTGTATGTTTTTCCATTTGTTGTAGTAAAGGTAGTAAAATATCCGTCCTTTCCAGATATATTTTTTTGACCAATTCCAGAATAATAAGAATTACTAGAAACAGCAAGAGTAGAATCAAGTGAAGAACTTGTAAAAAGCATATTTCCAAAATAAAAACTAATTGCTAAAACTAGAAAAAGAAAAATAAATAATTTTGCACATGATTTTTTTTTCTTCTTACATTTATTTGACATTTGTTCAACTCACCTCAAGTGTATTATATAAAATTTTCAGAAAATAGTTTTTAAGATTTTATGAAAAAAATTTAAGATTTTCTTAAAAATAAAAAATGATTACTCGTAATTCATAAACAGTATAAAGATTAAAATAGAATACCAACTATTTGTTTACTTTTCTAATACTAGTATGATACAATTAAGTCAGTTAGTAGAGATTAAATCATATGAAGGAATAAATAAAGATGAATATTATAGAGATTTATAAGAAATATCATTTGCCAGAAAATTTACAAATGCATATGTTAAGAGTAGCAGCATGTAGTAATTTAATAATCGATAATTGGAATGGTCCTCAAATAGATAAGGAATCAATCATTAGAGTTAGTTTATTACATGATATGGGAAATATAGTAAAAATACCAGAGGACTTTTCAGATGATGAGGGATTTTTAGAAATACGAAAAAAGTATTTTAAACAATATGGAACAAACGACCATGAAATTAATTTAGAAATTGGAAAGCAAGAAGGACTAAACAAAAAAGAAATTACAATATTAGATGGAAAGAAATCAAGAAAAAATGAAGAAACACTTGCATCAAATTCATATGAAAGGAAAATTTGTGCATATTGTGACCAAAGAGTTGCACCTAATGGAGTTGTTGGCATAAGCCAAAGACTAGAAGATGCAAAAGTAAGATATAAAGATAAACCACTATCTGTATGGTCTAATGAAGAAAAAGCAAATTATTTAATACAATGTGCTTTAAATATAGAAAAACAAATTATGGAGCATTGTAATATAAAACCTGAATATATAAATGATAATAGTATTAAGATATATGTTGAACAATTAAAAATGTATCATATTTAAAAGATGAAACTATGAAATGGAGGAGAACTATGAAAAATGTAATTATTACAGGTGCTGCCAATGGGGTAGGAAAAGCAATAGCAAATATATTAAAAGATAATAATTTAATTTTAATTGATATTAACAAAGAAAATTTAAAAAAAACAGCAGAAGCAATAAATGCAAAGTACTATATTTGTGATATTTCTGATGATAAAGAAATAGCAAATACAATTGAGAAAATACAAGTAAATTATAAAACGATAGATTGTTTAATAAATTGTGCAGGTATGTGGATATCTGGTGATTTATCAAAAATGGAAGAGCCTATTTATAAGCAAATGAATCAATTAGAAAGAGTAAAAAAAGTTATTGATACTAATGTATTTGGAACAATAGCAATGATTACAACTATATTCCCAATAATGAAAGAGCAAGGATATGGACAAATAATTAATATTAATTCTCAAAGTGGTGTAATGTGTGAACCACCATTCCCAATATATAATGCATCAAAAATAGGGGCAAATGCCTTTAGAAAAGCAGTTCAAAATGATTTAGCACAAAATAATATTAAGATAACAGACGTTTGTCCAGGATTAATACAAACTGACTTTTATAAAAGAGCAAATAATGAATTACCAGAAAAGATAATGAACAATGGATTAGCACCAGAAGATGTTGCAAATACAGTAAGATTTGTATTTGATTTGCCACATGAAATTACGATTCCTAGTATAGAAGTTAGGAGTATAAAAAATTATTAGATAGCTCTGTAGAGGAATTTTAATTACCCAAGCAAAAGGAGGGATTAAATTTTAAGGAGGCTGTTAACTAATAATATTTTTATGCAATGAATACAAATAAAAGTCCCATGCAATGCCAACATGGGGAGTATATTTATTCAAGTCTAAGACAAAAGTTATCATCATAATTTACATAAAATAAAAATTTGGAGGTATTAGCCATGAAAATTACAAAATTTCCACAGTCATGTTTATTAGTTGAAACAAAAGGAAAAAAGATATTAATTGATCCAGGAACATTAAAATATAAAGATGAGTATTTTGAAATATGGAACAATGTAGATATTATTTTAATCACACATAAACATCCAGACCATTGCAATACAGAGGTATTAGAAAAGCTAGACAAAGATATAACAATATATTCAACTAGTGAAGTACAAGAGGCAAATAAGACATTAGATATAAACATCATAAAAGAAAAGGATATTATTGAATTAGATAATATAAAAATAGAAGTAGTACATGCAATACATGGATATCAACCACTATTAAAAGGGACAAAGGAAGTACATGAAAATGTTGGCTATATCATTGATGATGGAGATAACAGACTATATACGACTAGTGATACAATATGTTTTAGAAACGAATATAAAGCAGATATTTTGTGTGCTCCAGTAACAGGACATGGACTAACAATGTCAGCATTTGAGGCAGCATTATATGCAAAAGAAGTGGGAGCAGCGTTAACTTTACCAATTCATATGGATAATCCTGCATTTCCACCAGATTTCAAATTTATTAAAGAAATGTTTGAAAAGTATGAAGTTGAATATGAAATACTAGAAAATGATGAAACGATTGAAATAGAATAAAGAAATAGAGAAGGGAAGCATTGATCTTCCCTTCTTCATTTATAGGAGTTATAAAAAAGTTTAAAATAATATATTCCAAACCAAAGTAGTACACATACAAATGAAAATGCCACAAGCAGTAGGAAGAATAAAGGAGATAATTGCCCATTTCCAACTACCAGTTTCTTTCTTTATTGTAAGTAAAGTAGTACTACAAGGAAAATGTAATAGTGTAAAAATCATAACATTAATCGCAGTAAGTAAAGTCCAGCCATTTTGAACTAAAATACTTCCTATAGTATAAGTATCATCAAGGTCTACTAAACTGCCACTTGCCATATAACTCATAAGAATAATAGGAAGAACAATTTCATTAGCAGGAATTCCCAAAATAAAAGCAGTCAAAATATATCCATCTAAACCTATAAGTTTAGCAAATGGATTCAAAAAGTTTGCAATATAAGTAAGAATACTAATACCACCAAAGTGAATATTAGCAAATAACCAAATAACGATACCAACAGGTGCAGCAACAGCAATGGCTCTTCCAAGAACATATAAGGTTCTGTCTAAAAGGGAACGAACAATCACTTTACCAATTTGAGGTTTTCGATAAGGCGGAAGTTCCAAAATAAAAGAGGAAGGAATTCCTTTTAATATGGTTTTAGATAAAATTTTGGATACAACTAAAGTTAAATAAATGCCAAGTAGAATAACAAATAGTACAGTAAGAGTAGAGAAAAAAGAAGCACCAAAACCAGAAGCAATACTACCAATAAAAATACTAGCAACCATAATCAAAAAAGGAAATCTTCCGATTGCAAGGAACAAAAGCATTTGTAATAATGGCAATTAAACGTTCACGAGGAGAGTCTATAATTCTACAACCAACAACACCGTGCAGCATTGCAACCAAATCCCATGCACATGGGAGTGATAAGATGGTAGTTTTGGAAAGTGTTGATAGATGCGGTATTTTTAGGTATGTTAATGTGAAATTTGGTGTGTATTTTACATTATGAAATTATCCTTATGTAATTAATACAAATTTATTTGAAAAGGAGAATT
>CATLGL010000012.1 GCA_949935895.1 uncultured Clostridia bacterium | reverse complement strand
ATTGCAGAAGTTATTAGTAGTATAAGACGGAGAAGAGTATGTACAACTATATAAGGAAACATTAAAAGATAGAGGTGGAATATATATAGGTAAGAGTATTCCTGTTGATAAAGAATTTCTAGAAAAAAATTCAGAAATGCTTTTGAATCTAGCTAAAAAGATTAGTACTAATTTCTGTTATAGATATAACATGACAAACCAACAAGATATAGAGGATCAAGCAGTAGAAATATTATGTTTTAAATGTGGAGATGTTGTATATAATTGTGGAATAAATCAAGAAATAATGCAAAGGGCATTATATAAAAAAACATTTAATTATCTTAAAATAAACTTAAATAAAAAAGAAATTTTATCAGATATGTCAATACTAGATCGTTCTAAAAAATATTATGCACAAGACCAATATGAGGAAAATGAACCAAAACAATTAAATTTAAATGGATGGAATGTATCGAATCAACAAAAAGAATTACTAGTATGTATTTCAAGTTTCTTAGAACAAGGTATAGAATTGAAGAATGCAATTGATGATGTAGCAGAAATTTTGGAAATGGATATAGAAGAAATATTACTTGAATTAAAAGATATAAAGAATAAATTATTAAAACAAAGAGAAGAATCCAGTATAGATATGTAAATAGAACTAACTAAAAAGTAGTAATGAAAAAAGATTACGTGCATGTAATGAAACAACTTAGATGAGTTCATCAAAAAAGTTATGCAAATTAAATAATAGAGCTTAAGAAAATTTCTTCTTAAGCCTATTTTTCTATACTCTCCTTAAAGGAGGAAAACAGAGATTTAAAAGTATGAAGCATGCTTATTTTTTTAAAGGGACTTCTTTTTGTAGAAAATAGGCACAGTCAGTAGAAAAACTAATATTTTGAAAAGCAATATTTTCAAAACAACATTTACCATCTTTTTGATAAACACAATTTGCTGAACAATTGATGTTTGTCAAAAGTATCACCTTCTTTAAATAGTAGTATTTGCAAAAGTAATTGTTTTTATGCATGATTTATGTGATAGGTTTTACAAAAATCTTTTATTGTGCAAGAGGAACAATTTGGCTTTCTTGCACTACATGTTTTTCTACCATGCCATACAAACAAGTGATTAACATCTTTTAAATATTTTTTTGGAAATAGTGTTAATAAATCTTGTTCAATTTTTTCTGGCTCAGATTGAGAAGATAAACCAATACGATTTGAAATTCGTTTCGCATGTGTATCAACAGCAATTCCATTTGCAATACCAAAAGCTTCTAATAAAATAACATTAGCACTTTTTCGCCCAACTCCGTGGAAGAGTTAATAATTCTTCCATTGTATTAGGAACAATTCCATGAAAGTCAGCTACAATTTTTTGGGCACATGCTTTAATGTTTTTAGCTTTATTTTTATAAAATCCACAAGGATGGATAAGGGCTTCTAATTCAGAAAGTTCAATACTAGCAAAAGCTTCTGGAGTTCTATATTTAGAAAAAATAGAAGGAGTTGTTTTATTAACTCGCTCATCTGTACATTGGGCAGATAACATAACAGAAACGACCATTTCAAAAGGAGTAGAAAAATCAAGAGAACAGGTTGCATCTGGATAAGTATTTTTTAATGTTTCAATCAATTTAATGGATTGTTGTTTATTTAATTTTTTCATAGTATCACCTTTTTTCATCAATTTAATATAATATAAGTAAGGATTAGGAGGTAAGGTATTATGTTTGGAGTTCTTAAAAAAACGTGTGGAGTATGTTTAATAGGTTTAGGCTTGGGAATTTTATTAGTACTTTTACTTCCAGTAACAGGGTGGTTATTCCTAATTGGGGCAGCAGTTCTAATTTTAGGGCTTGTATGGCTCTCATGCTAAAAGTTTAATAAAAAGGAGAGTGGAATAAATGCAAATTGTTGTGAAAAAGGTACCTAAATTCCTAAGGGGATTTGTAAAACTAATATTTGGAATAAAGGAATAGAGGTTAATACATAACCTGTAAAACAAAAAAGTAGGTGTTTACCTACTTTTTGTTTATATCTATAATTAAGCTCTTTTAACTTTTCCTGCACGTAAACATTTAGCACATACTGTAACTTTTTTTGGTTGTCCATCAATGATTGCTTTTACAGTTCTAATATTTGGTTTAAATGTTCTTGTTGTTCTTTTACTAATGTGAGAACGAGTTATACTTAATTGATTTCCGTGAGCAACGGATTTATTACAAATTACACATTTTGCCATTTCTTTATTGCACCTCCTATAACGTTAATAAATTGTCTATCAAATAGTTTAACATATTGTGAAACAAAAAACAAGACTTTCTATAAAAAAATTTGTAGTAGTGTGTTAATGTTTAGACTAGTATGTTGTTACCATTTAAGAGATAGCCCATATAACTCTAATCAAATTTAGGGTGTTGAGAAAGAACATGGACACCCTACTTTAGATAATAATAATATATCTATATAAAAAACATCACAAAAGGGGGTTGCCCCCTTTTTGTGATGTTTATTTTTTTGCTTTGCTAAGTATTATTCCAAGAAACAGGATAATACTTGACAGAATAATACCTTCTATAAGAGGTATTATGGAGAAACTTCCGTATATGACTTCTTCTAATAGCAGCCCCGCCATAGAAAAAATCAATCCGATAGAGTACCAATCTTTTTTTTCTTCCCGCCTTAAAAGCTTGGCGGATATAATGGTTATAATTATGGCTGCTATCCAATATATAACCATAAACAATACCTTATCGGTACACGAATTGTCTAATACATATTTTGCTATCATTTAGTTTCCTTTCTTAGCATTTACATAAAATGCTAAAAGACAACAGTGCTTAATTAGCACATTAACAAGTTCTAATAATAGTATAGCATATTTCAGATATTATGTCAAATTAGTAAAAATATTTTAGAAGTTAAAAACCAAAAAAAGGTGTATTGTAATTGATAGTAAAATGGTATATGATATAGGCATATTATAAATGTGGCTAAATAAAAAATATATCATTTATTAAGATGGCAAATACTTTAAAATAAAAAGAGAAGGTGAAACTAAAATGATAGATTTAAATCAAGATGTACAGTTTATAAAGGGAGTTGGACCTAGTAAAGCAAAATTATTAAATCGATTAGAGATTTATACATTAAAAGATTTAATTACTTATTATCCACGTGAACATGAAGATAGAAGTAAAATAACTAAAATTGCAGATGCAGTAGAAAAAGAGGAAATTCTTATTCAAGCAGTTTGTGTATCAAAAATGAGTGAAATTAGAACAAGAAAAAAGAATATGACAATTTATAAATTGATTGTAAGGGATGATACAGCAAGTGCAGTACTTACGTGGTATAATCAAAGTTATTTAAAATCTAAATTTAAACTAGGTGAAACCTATTCTTTTTTTGGAAAAGTAACGAGAAAAAATGGTACAATTGAAATGCTGTCCCCGATTTTTGATGAGGAAGGAAAAAATAGAAATACAGGAAAAATTATCCCATTATATCCATTAACATATCAACTATCCCAAAATGCCATTCGCCAAATTATAGAAAATGGATTAAAAATGACTAAAGGCTATTTACAAGAAACATTACCACAAAATTTGAAAGAAGAATATGACTTATTAGATTTTGAAGAAGCAACAAATAAAATTCACTTTCCACAAAATTTTAAAGAATTTAACTTAGCAAGGAAAAGATTGGTATTTGAAGAACTTCTTAGTATGCAATTAGCACTTCTTAGCTTAAAAAATCAGTATGGACGGACAAGAAAAAGGAATTGCTTTCCCAAAAGAAATAAAAATGTCAGATATTATTAATGTTTTACCATTCCATTTAACAAAAGCACAACTGAAGGTATTAGAAGAAATTGATTTTGATATGGAGCAAGAAAAGCCAATGAATCGATTATTACAAGGAGATGTTGGTTCACGGAAAAACAATTGTTAGTATTGTTGCAGCATATAAAGCAGTAAAGTCTGGTTATCAAATGACTATTATGGCACCAACGGCAATACTTGCCACACAGCATATGGAGGAATATAGTAAAATTCTTACAACATTTGGGATTCAATGTGAATTGTTGGTAAGTGGAATTAGCAAAAAGAAAAAAGAAGATATTTTAGAAAGACTTGCAGCAGGTAAAATTGACGTTTTGATAGGGACTCATGCTATATTAGAAGAAAATGTAGTGTTTCATAACTTGGGGCTTGTAGTAACTGACGAACAGCATCGATTTGGAGTAAGACAAAGAAAAATTATTTCAAGTAAAGGGGAAAATCCAGATGTATTAGTCATGACTGCTACACCAATTCCAAGAACATTGGCACTTATTTTATATGGAGACTTAGATATATCAATTATTGATGAATTACCACCAAACCGTAAAAAAATTGATACATTTGCTGTTACCAAGGGACTAGAACAAAGAGTAAATAATTTTGTAAAAAAACAAATTGAACAAGGAAGACAAGCTTATATTGTGTGCCCATTAGTGGAGGAAAATGAAGAATTGAATTTAAAGTCAGTAATGGAATTAGCAGATAAATATAAACAAGAAATATTTTCGGAATATCGAGTAGAATATTTGCATGGTAAAATGAAGCCAAGAGAAAAAGCTGAAATTATGGAGGAATTTAAAAATGGCAATATTGATATTTTAATTTCAACCACTGTTATAGAAGTTGGAGTAAATGTTCCTAATGCAAACATTATGGTAATTGAAAATGCAGAGCGATTTGGACTTGCACAATTACATCAATTACGTGGACGTGTAGGGCGAGGAGAATATCAATCTTATTGTATTTTAAAATATCAAGGAAATTCAGAAATTATAAGACAAAGAATGAAGGTAATGCAAAGTACAAATGATGGTTTTATTATATCGGAGAAAGATTTAGAATTAAGAGGTTCAGGAGAATTTTTTGGAACGAAGCAACATGGACTTCCTGAATTTAAAATCGCAAACTTATTTGAGGATATGGAGGCTTTAAAAATGGTACAGAGTTTAGCAATTAAAATATTACAAAAAGATCCAAAATTAGAAAAAGAAGAAAACAAGTTATTAAAACAAATGGTAAAAGAAAAGTTTGGAAATCGAATTGAAATATGAGGATGAAGGAATTTGTGTTACCAATATTAAAATAAGCTTGCAATTATTTACAAAATGTGGTAAAATTGGCTTATGTTAACTATAAACATGGAGCAATAGATAGTAGCAGATATGGCTTACTATCGTAAGGAGGTAAAATGAGGAGAAGGACAGAAAATGAAAAGAAAGCAATGGGCTTGATAACACCAATCCTTCGGGAAATAAATATCAAGCAGGCAACAAGAGGATATGTTCCACTTGTAGATGTACTGTGCTATGCATATGCAAATCCAATGGCAACTTTTCAAAAAGCAATGAAAGAGCTCATGGCGGGAAACTATTATGTTGGTGTCAAACGAGATGAAGAGGTAGATTATGTTGAAGAGAGATACTAACAAGCGGTTAACCAAAGATTTACGATTTATCCGTCCATGAGAAGATGTATCATAACTGGATTGGAACGAACCGATAAGGAAGTTTTAGTTCGATATGATTTGGAGAAGTTAAGCATCATCTTGGAAGCATGGAATCCAAAAGAGGATGAGAAAGCCAACGAATGTTTTTTTAAAGCCATCGGCAATAGATATGCAAGATATGACACTTATGAAGAAAGAGTGATTGTATATTTTTGTCACAAGATATTAAACTATATTGGTTGCAAGACCGAGCTTTAAGGAACGTCCAATAATAAGTCCCGCATGTCAACTTTATGTGGGACTTTCTCCTTGACAAAATAAAAAAATAATAATATTATATAGATATATAAATTAAAGGATGTTGAATATTATGGGAAAAACAATTTTAGTGGGAATAGGAGTTATAGTAGCACTAATCGGTGTTATTATGGTTTTTGATGCACGAACCTTAACCAAAAAATGGTTTAGTTTTGGAGATCAAAACGAGGCATCAGCAGGAATGAAAATTATAGGATTTATATTAGGCATTATTGGTACATTACTAATTTATTTTAATATTTAGGTTGACAAGACTCTTTTAGGAGAGTAAAATATAGAATATAATAAAAGACGAAGAAAAAGAGGAGTACCTTTATACTTACTGTAAGAGAATAGAAATCATTGGCTGGGAGTTTCTATCAGAAAAAGGTAAAGGGAAGTAGCTTTGGAGTTAATATTTTGAAACTATAGTAAAAATATTCGTTTAAGCCACGTTAAAAGTTTATTTAAGATATGATAGTAATATCATAAATTAAGGTGGTACCGTGAAAAAAGCTTCACCCTTATACAGGGTGAAGTATTTTTGATTTTAAAGGAGGTTTTTATATGTGTGAAAATGGTAAGCACAAATTACTAGATAAGTATAATCCAAAAGAATTTGAAGAGAAATTGTATGAAAAATGGGAAAAAAATGGTTATTTTAAGCCAAGTGAGGAGAAAGAAAAAGAAACATTTACGATTATGATGCCACCTCCTAATGTAACAGGAAAATTACATATGGGGCATGCATTAGATGGTACTATTCAAGATATTTTAATTCGTTTTAAAAGAATGAGGGGATATAGAACCTTGTGGTTACCAGGAACAGACCATGCCTCTATTTCAACAGAAATGAAGGTGGTTCAAAAATTAGCAAGCCAAGGAATTAAAAAAGAAGACTTAGGGAGAGAAAAGTTTATTGAAGCAGCATGGGTATGGACAAAGGAATATGGAGGAACAATTCAAGAGCAACAAAGAAAATTGGGTTGCTCTTGTGATTGGGATAGAAATCGTTTTACATTAGATGAGGGAATGAGTGATGCTGTTTTAGAACAATTTATTAAGTTATATGAAAAAGGTTTAATTTATAAAGGAAAACGTATGGTAAATTGGTGTACTAGTTGTAATACCTCTATTTCAGATGCAGAAGTAGAATATCATGAAGAATCCTCTAAATTATGGCATATCCGTTATCAAATTACAGGTGAAAATAAATACATAACAGTAGCAACAACAAGACCAGAAACGATGCTTGGTGATACAGCAGTTGCAGTTCATCCAAGTGATACACGTTACAAAGACTTGATTGGAAAAACATGTATTTTACCAATTATGAATAAAGAAATTCCTATTATAGCAGATGAGTTTGTAGAAAAAGAATTTGGAACAGGTTGTGTAAATGTTACACCATTTGGTACACAAATCTTGAAACATTTGAAATTAAAGAGGTTTGTGGAATTGATAACTAATTATTTTAATGAGAATAGAAGGGAGTTAGTAGTATGTTAGATAAAAAATATAATGCAGAGGAAAAAGAAAAGAAGTGGCTAGACTACTGGAAAGATAATAAAATTTATGAATTTAAAAGAAATGACAAAGAAGTATATTCAATAGATACACCACCACCAACTGTTAATGGAAAAATACATATAGGACATATATTCTCATATACTCAAACGGAAATGTTGGCTAGATATAAAAGATTAAGAGGATATAACATTTTTTATCCATTTGGGTTTGATGATAATGGATTACCTAGTGAAAGATTAGTAGAAAAAGAACAAGGTAAAAGAGCTCACGAAATTGGTAGAGAAGAATTTTCAAAATTATGCTATGAAACTACTGATAAATATGAAGCTAACTTCCAAGAGTTATTTAGTAAAATGGGAGTAAGTACAGATTGGGATATACATTATAAAACAGTTAGTCCTTCTACTATAAAAATAAGCCAAGCATCATTTTTAGATTTAAAAGAAAAAGGACATTGTTATCATAAAGAAAGTCCAGCATTATGGTGTAATGAATGTTTAACATCAATAGCACAAGCAGAATTAGAAACAAAAACAATAAAAACAACTTTTAACTATGTTAATTTTAGAACTGTTGAAGATAATGAAGAATTTACTATTGCTACAACTAGACCAGAATTATTACCAGCCATTGTATGTGTATTTGTTAATCCAGAAGATGAGAAACATAATCATCTAATAGGAAAAACTGCTCATATTCCAGTTATAGATGTAGAAGTTCCTATAATGGGAGATGAAAAAGTTGCTATAGACAAAGGTACAGGAGTTGTTATGTGTTGTACTTTTGGAGATCAAACAGATATTGAATGGTGGAAAAAATATAATTTACCATTAAAATATATTTTCACAGACAATGGAAGAATAATTGATTCAGTTCCAAACTATGGTGGATTAAAAATAAAAGAGGCAAGAAAACAAATAATCGAAGATTTGCAAGCTGGGGGATATATAGTAAAAATAGAAGAACTAGAACACGAAGTTCAAACACACGAAAGATGTGGAAAAGAAGTTGAATATTCAGTAATGAAACAATGGTTTATTGATATAATGAATCACAAAGAAGATTTCATTAGAATAGGAAATGAAATTAAATGGCATCCATCATATATGCACTCTAGATATGATGAATGGGTAAATAATGTTGCTTGGGATTGGTGCATATCAAGACAAAGATATTTCGGAGTTCCATTCCCAGTATGGTATTGTAAAGAATGTGGTGAACCTATATTTGCAAATGTTGAAGATTTACCAGTTAATCCATTAGTAGATTTACCAAAAGTTGATAAATGTCCTAAATGTGGCTGCAAAGAATTTGAAGCAGAAACAGATGTAATGGACACTTGGGCAACATCTTCTGTAACTCCACTTATCAATATGAAATATGGAGAAAAAGAAAATTATGAAGATATTTTAAAACCTATGAGTTTAAGAACAAATGCAAGTGAAATTATTAGAACTTGGGATTTCTATACAATCGTTAAGAGCTTTTATCATTTCGGACAAAGACCTTGGGATAATGTAATGATTTCTGGTTTTGTTATGGCTAACAAAGGTGAAAAAATAAGTAAGAGTAAAGGTAATAGCAAACACGAACCAATGGATTTAATAAAACAATATTCTGCTGATGTAATTAGATATTGGGCAGGAACAGGTAGATTAGGAACAGATATTGTGTTTAGTGAAGAAACATTACTTCGTGGAAAGAAATTAGTAAATAAAATTTGGAATGTTTCTAAATTTATCGAAATGCACTTAACAGATTATGAAGATAAAGAATTTAAAGATTTTGAATATGTTGATAAATGGATATTAGGTCGCTTTCAAGAAATGGAAAAACAATTTATTGACTATTTAGAAGAATATGAAGTTGGATTAGCTTTGAATATATTAGAAAAGTTTTTCTGGGAGTTCTGTGATAACTATATAGAAATTGTAAAACATAGATTATATAGACCAGAAGAATTTGGAGATATACCAAGATATAGTGGGCAAAAAACAGTATATACATTATTATATAAGTTATTACAAGACTTTAGTATATTCTTCCCATTCATAACAGAAGAAATTTTCCAAGAACTATATCATAGCCATCCTTCTATTCACACTACAGAAATAAAACCTTTGGATTATGATTTTAACAAGGAAATAGAATTAGGAAATCAAATGATAGAAATTATAAGTCAAGCTAGAGGAGCAAAAACAAATAACAATGTATCATTAAAAACTCCTATAAAGAAATTATCAATAGGAGCAAGTGAAGAATTAAAAGATGCTATAGAGAAATCAATAAAAGATTTTAAAGCTACTCTATTCATTGAAAATTTAGAAACAAAAGTAATTGATAAAGATTATGAAGTTTATGATATAGAATTAGATTTAGAAGAAAAAGAATAATAAATAAATTGAGCCAGAAGTATCAAATTTAGATTTGATATGGAGGCTCTTTTTTTAATGCAAAAATGGAGGTGGAATAAAATGTGGCAGTTTATATTAGGTCTATTTATTGGTGCTAGTGTATCGCTTTTTTTATATGCAATGATTATTATAGGCAAAAGGAGTGATTTATGGAATGAATGAAGAAAATAAGATTGGATATTATGCAATCATTCCATCAACAGTTTTATTTAATGAAAAGATTAAAGCAAATGAAAAATTGCTATATGCACTTATAACAGTATTATCAAATAAAGAAGGATATTGCTTTGCATCAAATAAATATTTAGCAAATTTACTAAAAGTACAACCTCATACAGTTTCAATTTGGGTTTCTCATTTAAGAGAACTAGGATTTGTTTGTTTAGATATTATCAAAAATGATAAGGGAGAGGTTATACAAAGGAGAATTTATCCAAATGATGTACCCTATGTCATAAATAAAACATACCCCTCTATCACAAATAAGACAGAGGGTATGTCACAAAAAGGACAATATAATAATATAAGTAATAATAATATAAATAATGATAAGATAGATAGATTATTTAATTATATAATAGATAAAGAAAATGAAGTTCCAGAAGAATTTTCAGATGTAGAATATAGTGAAATAATTGTAGCATTAAAAAGATATGAAATGTTTTATTCTAAAGAATCCATATCATATATGGCTAAAGATAATTTACAAAAAATTAAAGAACTAACATATAGTATTGCACTAATTGTAAAAAACAGATTATTCCACTTAACAAATAAAGTAAGTAGAGATAAATTGATACAACTTTATAATGAATGTAAAAATCGAGAAAATGAATATAAAGGAACAACAAATCAAATTGAAAATTTTATTAACTATTATTATAAAAGTATAGAAAATGAATTAACGAAGGAACTAGAAACACCTTCTTTTTTTATGCCAGATAATAGTGAAATAGAAATTTAATTTAAAGTTAAGGAGGTGATACTTATGCCATATCCATAAGTAAAAAATATCAAAATACTAAAAGGAAGGAGAGAAATTCTATGAAAATTTATAGAATAATATTTACAAGTATTGACATTGATGAATCTGATCATACAGTAAAGATAACAACATTCTTTGATAAAGAAAAAGCACTAGAGTTTTATAAAAAACAATTAGAAAGTCTAAAAGAACAACAAGAAGAATTAGATATGAAAGATTACTGTATTGATGAAGATGAAACTTCATACGAAAGATATTTAGATGGACGCTATATGGAACAATCAGTTTCATTATGGTTTGAAGAAGATAATACTTATGATGAATTAGTGATACAAACACAACATAAGTTACAAAATGAAAAGGATAAAGATTATGAGATGTAAGAAAATATTAGCAATAGTTATAATTTCTATATCTATGATAATCTTTGCTTTATGTATGTATTCTGTATTAAAAGATATGGGAGAATTGAAAGAAAACAATGAATCTACAGACAACTTGATTGAGGAATCCATAGAAATAAATGAAAAAACACGAGAGAAATATATTGATTGGGATTATCTAAAATCGGTAAATGAGGACATTGTGGCTTGGATTGAAATTGAAGGTACAAATATAAATTATCCAATTCTAAAAGATAAGGACATTTATTATTTAAAACATTCATTTGACAAGAAATATAATAGTAATGGTTCAATATTTACAACTAACACAAATCCATTTGAAGATGCAGAAACGATTGTGTATGGGCATAATATGAGGAATGGAAGTATGTTTTCAAATTTAAGTAATTATTGGAATAAGAATTTCTTTGATTCACATATTAAATTTAAAATATATACATCTAGTTGTAATTATGAAGCAACAGTATTTAGTATTTATTCTATTGGAATTGAAACTGAAAGTAATAATATAAAAAAGTTAGATTTCAACGAAAGAATAGATTATTACAAAAAAGCAAGTAAATATTATATTGAAAATGATGAGAAAATCAATAAAATAGTTAAGTTATCAACTTGTTCATACATAAATGCAAAAACAAGTCCTACTGATCAGAGATACTATATTATTGCAAATCTTATCAAAATTTAGAAAAAAATGTGGAAAATGTGCTGACAAATTTTAAAAATGACGTTATTATAATATTAGGAGGTGGACTATTATGAAAAAGAGAATCCTTTTTATAATAACAATTCTAATATTAGTCATTCTTATGGTTTTAGCAAGTGTATATTTTATTTTTTATAGGAATGACAGTCAGGCACAAAATGAAGATACTATTCAAGTAAGTTCTATACCAGAAAATATAATAAATTCTATTGAAGATGATACAAATACAGTAGTTAATGAAGTTCAAAATAATTCAGTTGAAGAAAATATGGATAACACAGTTATTGAAGCAAGTAATGAAACTACAGATGTAACTCAACCAACTACATCAACTACACAAACATCTACTCAAACAAAGAGCAGTTCATCAAATAATAATTCAAATACACAAAAGAAAGAAACTGTAAAGCAAAGTACATCTACACCACAAGTAGCATCATCACAACCTAGTTCTACAGCATCTAATAATCAAAGTAAGCCAGAAGAAAGTAAAACAGAACCAAAATTAGAAAGATGCACAAATAACAATAATCACTCTATGAGTATTGGAAACTCTGGAAAATGGTTTAACTCTAAAAGTGAAGCTATTGCATATTACAATCAAAAAATTGCATACTGGGGAGAAAAATGGGAGAATAGCCAAATAGATAATGATACATATTATAAAAACTGTCCTTCTGGATATGAAGTATGGGATTGTATGTATTGTGGTAAGTGGACTGTAAATTTCTATTACAGATAAAAACAAAACTAATAAAAGTCAAGATTAATTTCTTGGCTCTTTTTTTATGGGAGGAAACTATGATAAAAAAAGTGTTAAGGAAACTAGAAAGATTGAAAAGGGACAAAGCAAAACTGGTCACAGAACAATCTGATTTACAAAAGAAAATTGATGATATTGATATTGAAATAAAAAATTATACAAATCTTAAAAGAGAATATGATAGGTTGGAAAAGAAGTTTAATGATTTAACAAATTCAACAGAGGTAAAAAATAATGAATGAGCAGGATAAAAAAATATTAGAACTTTATTTAAAAGATGCGAGAAAAAAGAAAATCATCATTATTGTTTTTTCCGTAATTATCATAGCAACTATTCTCTTTTATGGATCTTATTCTAAATATAAGAAATCTATACCCACAGATAATTCTATACAAAAAGATAATGAAATAAATATCATCAATGAAAATGTTACTGATGAAGAAACTACTTCCGAAATTGAAAATAGTACAGTTGATGAAAAAGCAGAAAATCAAAATAAAGTAGATGAAACAACAAAAGAAGATGATAAATCAGTTCCAAAAGAGGAAAATGCAAAGCAAGATACTAAAGAAAGTCATAACGAAAATACACAAACTGCAACAGTATCAAATGAAAATAAAGATAAAACTACAAAAGAAAAGCCTAAAAATAAAGACTTTCTATTTACACAAGGATATAATATGGAAAATGTAACACAAGCAGCACAAGAATATTTGAAATCTTATGATTTTAGTGGTGAGTGTGTACCAATCCAAGATGATGATGGAGTTTATTTAGGAATGAGAGTAATTTTTTATTAGAGTCTTATGAATTAATGCTATAAAAGGTAAAATTCATAGGGCTCTTTATTTTTTTACAAAAATTAAAGAGTAAAGGAGATTTTTAAAGTGAAAAATATTAAAAATTTTATTTTAAATAAAAGGATAATTGCAGTATTGTTGCTTTTAATAACAGTATTAAGCAATATAAGTCCAGTATTTGCAGCATCTGGTAGTGGAAGTTGGGCAGCAGGACAATTTGCTTCTTATGCTTTTACAACAGATAATGCAAATACAGAATATGGTATTATAATTAGAAGATTAGTAAATACATCTACAAAAGAAGGAAAAACAGTTTTCTGTAGTCAACATGGAAAGGATATAACAAGTGGAGTAGTACATTCTGGAAATTACTATACTCCTTCATCAGAAACAGTTAAGAGAGCTTGCAAAGTGGCATACTTTGGATGGTACTCAAAATATGGAGATTATCTTGTAGATGGAGGAATGTCAGCAACTGCAAAATTAGATTATGCTTTGACACAACAATATATTTGGGAAGTGTTGGGACAGAGTTCTGCAAGATTTATTGATTCATCAGTTCAAAATAAATATATAAATTTTAAAAATACTATCAATAGTCAAATTGATAATATGCAAAAAAGACCTTCTTTTGATGCTACAACAGTAGAAATTGAAGCAGGAGAAACTAAAGTGTTAACAGACACAAATGGTGTATTAGCAAGTTATGGAAGTATTGATAATTCAAAAGATAATGTAAGATTTCAACATAACAGAGGAGAAAATACATTAACAATTACTGTATCAGAAGATTGCACAGTAGAAAATTTAAATATATCAGATGCAACAATGCAATCTTGGGGATTAGTAAAAGAAGGAACAGAAAATCACGATACTACTATTTATTTTGAATTTTCAGATAATATTCAAAATCAATTATATGCTTTACATTATAATGATCCAGTACCTATGGCAATGAGTCTTAAAATAAATTTAACTGGAAAATTAGAATTAACAAAATTAGATACAGAAAATAATTTAATTGATGGTTCTGTATTTAATATTACAGGTCCAAATGGTTACAATCAAGATGTTACTGTTAGAAATGGTAGAATCCTAGTAGAAAACTTAAAAAGAGGAACTTATACTATAAAGGAAAAATCTGCTCCAGAAGGATATTTACTAAACACAGACACATATAATGTAGAAATTAAAGCTGCACAAACATCAACACAAGCGATAAAAAATAATGAGCCAACTGGAAAGATTATTTTATATAAAGTTAGTGAAAATAACGATAAAATTGGTGGAGCAGTATTTAAAGTAACAGCAGCAGAAAATATTACCAATAAAGCAGGAAGTAAGACATTCTATACTAAAGGTCAAGAAGTTGCAACAATAACAACTGCATCTGGAACAGGTATAGCACAAATTGATGATTTGCCACTTGGAAAATATAATGTAAAAGAAATACAAGCACCAAATGGCTATTTATTAAATGAAAAAACATATACTGCAAATTTAGTATATAAAGACCAAAATACACCAGTTGTAGAAATTAAAATTGAGGGTGTTGTAAACGAAGAACCTACAGGAACAATATCAATAGTAAAGAAAGATAGCAAAACAGGTTCTGTAGCACAAGGAGATGCAACACTAGAAAATGCAGTTTATAAAGTATATGCAAATGAAGATATTTATAACGTTGCAAAATCTAAAAAATTCTATTCAAAAGGTGATTTAGTAGCAACTCGCAATACTAATAAAAGTGGAGATTGTGAAGATGTTACAGAATTACCACTTGGAAAATATCTAGTAAAAGAAGAAGTAGCACCAATAGGCTATTTAATAGATAAAAAAGAATATGAAGTAAATTTAAAATATAAAGATCAATATACAAAAATAATTACTGGAAATGCAAATAGTACAGATAAAGTTAAAGAAATGAGAATCCACATTTATAAAAGTGGTATCAAAGTAGATTCTGGAAAAGTACCTGGACTAGAAGGAGCAGAATTTACTATAAAATTAAATAATGCAGTTCAAAGAGCTTATGATAAAGGATATACTTATGCAGAAGTTTGGGGTGGAATTGATGAAGAAGGAAATTCTGTTACAGTTGATAGTAAAAGAGTTGCAGAGGCACAAGTTATAGCACCAACATACGAAGCAATAGTAACAAACGAAAATGGAGATGCTTATACTACAAATCCATTACCTTATGGAAAATTTATAGTAAAAGAAACAAAAACTCCAAAAGATTATGAAAGTGCAGCAGACTTTACTTTTTCAATAACAGATGATGAATCAGAGATTCAAGATGTCGCTCAAAAAGTAAAAGATTTAATTGTAAATAATGAACAATTAGAAACATATATAAAACTTATTAAGAAAGATAAAACATCTGGAAAAATTGTATCATTAAATAATGCAACATTCCAAATAAAAGCAACAAAAGATATTTATGACAGAGCAACAAATAAAATCCTTTATAAAAAAGGTGAAGTAATAACACAGAAAATTGGAAGTACAACATATAATTCTTTTACTACAAATGCAGATAATGTTGTAGTACCAGCCAATAGTTATAACAACAAAGGTGATTCAATAGGTTCTGTAGTAACACCTCTTAAATTAGAAGTAGGAACTTATGAGATTACAGAAATAAAAATTCCAGAGGGATTTTTACAATTAGATGCACCAGTACAATTTAAAGTTGAAGGTGTAAGAGATTACGATAAAGACCAAGATGGCGACTTTATTAAAGAAGTTATTGTTAAAAATGAACAACCTACAGGAACTCTAATCATAGACAAATCAATCGCATTAAGAAAAGATGCAGACACAAGTTTAGTTGACACATCAGATTTAAGTGGTATTCAATTTAAACTTACTGCTAAAGAAGATATTAAAGATTGGGCAGATGGAAGTACAATTTATAAAAAAGGACAGGAAGTTAAAACTTATAATCTTGATAAAAATGGAGATTTAAAAGTAGAAAAATTACCTATGGGAAAATATGAACTTCAAGAAGTTAGAACACTTGATGGATTAGTTTTAAATGATAAAATCTATGATATAGAATTTATCAAACAAGATGATGTAACTAAAGTATATACAGAAACAAGAGAAATTGAAAATGATACTACTTTTGTAGAATTTTCAAAAACAGATATTACTGGAGAAAAAGAACTTGAAGGTGCTAAATTAACAATTCTTGATAAAGAAGGAAATGTTATTGATTCTTGGACTTCTACAGATAAAACACACAAAGTAGAAGGTTTAGTTGTAGGAAAATCATATATATTAAGAGAAGAAATTGCTCCAGATGGTTTTGTTAGAGCTACAGATGCAGAGTTCAAAATTGAAAATACAAAAGAACTTCAAAAAGTTACAATGATTGATAAAATCGTTGATATGACTAAAAAGAATTTTGCAGGAGAAGAAGTTGAAGGTGCTAAAATGCAAGTGCTTGATAAAGAAGGAAATATTGTTGATGAATGGATTTCTGGAAAAGAAGCACACAAAATTAGTAATTTAATTGAAGGTGAAAAATATATTTTACACGAAGAAACTGCTCCAGAGGGTTATGTTCTTGCAACAAATATCGAATTTGAAGTTACATTAGAAAAAGACACACAACACGAGGAGATGATTGATAAAATCGTAAATATGTCAAAAACAGATATTGGTGGAGAAGAAATAGAAGGAGCCAAAATCCAAGTATTTGATAAAAATAATGAATTAGTAGATGAATGGGAATCTGGAAAAGAGCCACACATCATCAAAAACCTAGTAGAAAATGAAACATATACACTTCACGAAGAAATTACTCCAGAAGGCTATGTAAAAGCAACAGATGTCACATTCACAGTAACATTAGATAAAGCGACACAATGCGAAGCTATGATTGATAAAGTTGTTGAGATAACGAAAACAGATTTAACAAATGGTAAAGAGCTTGAAGGAGCTGAATTGACTGTTACAGATGAAGAAGGAAATGTAATTGATGAGTGGATTTCTGGCAAAGAATCTCATATAGTTATTGGACTAGAAGAAGGCAAGAAATACACATTGATAGAAAAAACTGCTCCTTATGGATACGAAATTGCAGAGTCTATTGAATTTGAGGTTTCTTTAGACAAGGACACTCAAATAATAGAAATGAAAGATATGCCTATTTTTTCCTCTGTTAGAGTTGAAAAATTAGATAAAGACACAAAAGAACATATCAAATCAAATAAGTTTGTGTTTGGAATTTATGAGGATGAGGCTTGTACTAAACTTATAAAAGAAGCAGGTGCAGATGAATATGAAGGTACTGCATTATTTGATGAACTTCGTTATGGAACATATTATATTAAAGAAATCAAAGCACCTACAGGATATAGATTATCAGACCAAGTTGTTAAAATAGAAATTAGCGATAAAGGTGTTTTTGCAGATGGTATATCACTAGAAGAAAAAGATGGAATATACAGTTTTGAATATTTCAATTCTTTACTTCCAAAAATCCAAACAGGCAATGAAACAAACTACATTTTATTAGGTAGTTTAGCAGCAATTTCTTTACTAGGAATAGTTGGAGGAATTATAGTATTAAGAAAAAAACACAATGAAAAATAATTTGAGTGGGTAAAACTCCCACTCTTTTTTCATTTGTGAGAAAAGAGGAAATTATGATAGAAAGTAATATAATTTACAACTTTGAAGATTTTAGAACTTTAGTATCATCAAAAGCAAAAGAAGGTAGTTATTATTTATTATATGATGATTTATATTTTGAAAAAATAGATAAAAACACAATGATAACTCGAGAGGCATATACAGTTGCAGGAAGATATACAAAATCATTCAATATAATAAAATATATAAGTTTCAAAGTAAAAGATGACTATACAACAAAAGAAATCGCTGAATTTATTGAACTATTAAGAAAACATACAACTATTCTCCTTACAATATTCAATCCTAAAAAGAAGGATTGTTTTTTATTGTTTATTAGTAACAAAGAGGATTCTCAATTAGAAAGAGAAATAAAGAATTTACTAGAAATGGAGGAATAGAAGATGAAAATAAAAATAAGAATGATTTTATCAAAAAGAGGCTATAAGATACTAATGAAAGTTCTAGATTATTATCAAAATGAGAAATTGACCAGTAGTATAGTTAATAGTAATACTTGTACTTTTTATGGAAATATAGCATTTTTTAAATGGGATAATCCAAAAGAATATAAGTTCATTCAAAGTTTGATAACAGTTGTTATGGCACATAGAGTTACTTATAGAGTATGTGTTATAGAAGATGAACATATACAATTATCACAATATACAGAACCAAAGGACAGAAGAAAAGAAATTCCTATGCCTCAAATAAGTTGTAGAGTCAAAGATGAAGAAACAATAAAACAGTTGAGTAAATTTCAAAAAAATACAAAAATTGGAGGTGTCACAGATGGGATATAGATCTGATATAAGAATTGTAACAAGTAAAAAAGGATATGAAGTATTAAAAGAATTTGTAAAAAAATATTT
>CATLGL010000011.1 GCA_949935895.1 uncultured Clostridia bacterium | reverse complement strand
GTTTTTATATGAAATAAGGGATATGAACTTTAGAGTATTAACTTTACAGTAAATAGTTGACAAGTAATATAAGTTATTATAATATGTAGACAAATGAGGAAAATAGATGAATATTGCAAATAAACAAAAGAGGAGAGAAGATATGCCAAAATTAACCCCAAAAACAAAAAATGCTTCTGGTATCACACTAATAGCTCTTGTCATTACGATTATTTTATTATTGATATTAGCTACAATTACAATAGGAGCAATTATTGGAGAAAATGGAGTAATTAAAAATGCAACAAAAGCAAAAGTAGACTATAAAATTGCGGATTATGTAGAACGAATCGAACTTGCAAGAGGAACAGTAGCACTTCAAAACACGGGAGTAGTAACACTTGATAAATTGATAGAACAAATTTATATAGAAGAAATTGTACCAAGAGGAAATATTGTAAAAGTAGATGAGCAAAAAGCAGTAGTAAGAACGAAAGAAGGATACTTAATTGAAATAAAAGTAGATGATATACAATATATTGGAATAGGAGAATTACCACCACCAGTAATCGAACCAACAGGAATATGGGTGTCTTTGGAAGGAAATACATTACGATTCTACACAGAAGAAGAAAATGCAAGAAACGGAGGAGGAAAAGTTTATGGAAATGTGCAAGGGAGAGAATTTGTACGAAATAATGTAGCAGAAACAATTGATACACCATGGTTTGCAGATAAAGATCAAATAATAGCAGTAGAATTTGTAGATGAAGTAGCACCAGAATACTTAGCGTACTATTTTAGTGATTTAACTTCATTAGAAATAGTGGATATGCAAAAGGTAGAAACCATCAATGTAACCAATATGTATGGAATGTTTTTAAATTGCCGAAACCTAAAACAGATTGATACACGAAGTTTTGATACAAGAAATGTTGAAAATATGGGATGGATGTTCCTAAATTGTAGTAATTTAACACAATTAGATTTATCCAGTTTTGACACAAGAAAAGTAACAAACATGGAAGTAATGTTTAATGGATGTAGTGGTTTAAAAGAACTAAATGTGTCGAATTTTGATACCAAAAATGTAACAAGTATGCGTTCGATGTTTGCTAATTGTCTGAACATAGGAGAATTAGATTTGTCGAATTTTGATACAAGCAATGTAGAAAATATGGAGACAATGTTTTATGGTTGTTCTAAACTAACAAGTTTAGATATATCAAGTTTTGATACCCATAATGTAACAAAGATGGGCTTAATGTTTGAAGGTTGTTTAAATTTAATAGAATTAGATGTATCAGGTTTTAATACAAGTAAAGTAATAAATATGTCTCAGATGTTTAATCTTTGCGAAAAGTTAGTGAGTTTAAATGTAAGCAATTTTGATACAAGCAATGTAACGGCTATGTCAAATATGTTTGGCAATTGCAAAGAGTTAACTACATTAGATGTATCAGGTTTTAATACAAGCAATGTAACGACTATGTCAAGTATGTTTAGCAATTGCAAAGAGTTAACTACATTAGATGTATCAGGTTTTAATACAAGCAATGTAACGACTATGTCAAGTATGTTTAGAAATTGCAAAAAGTTAACTACATTAGATGTATCAAGATTTAATACAAGTAAAGTAACTAATATGTGGCATATGTTTTTTGGTTGTGAAGCTTTAACAACCCTGGATATAAGTAGTTTTAATACAAGCAATGTTACTAATATGAGTAATATGTTTGTAAATACAACCAATTTAAATGTTGTATATGTAGGAGCAGATTGGACAACAGAAAAAGCAGATATAAGCAACATGTTTGGAAATAGTAAAATCAAAAATGTTACACAGAAATAATAATAGAAAGATGATAATATTTGTTTTATTTCATTTAAAATAGTAAAGAACGAATAAAAAAGATTAGAATGTAAAAAATCTAATCTTTTTTGTTTAGTACAAATTCTTGTAATACTTCTATTAATTGAATTTTTTCGGCTTTTTGTACTTTGGATGCTAAACTTTCTGGGGTATCTGTAGGTTCTACTTTTACCTTTGTTTGTTTTATAATATTTCCTTTATCGTATTGGTCATTTACATAGTGAAGAGTAACGCCACTATATTCTTCTTTTGCATCAATAACAGCTTTATGAACATTCATTCCATACATACCTTTTCCGCCAAATTTTGGAAGAAGTGATGGGTGGGTATTGATAATCGTATATTGTTTTAATAAGTTATCTCCAATCATTCGTAAATATCCAGCAAGAACAATTAAATCAATAGGATATTTTTGTAATTCTTTTACTAATTCTTCATCCATTTCTTTTGTTGTTTTAGATTTAATAACATAGGTTGCAATACCAGAAATCTTAGCTCGTTGTAATGCATAAGCATCTTTATGGTCAGACACAACAAGACCGATTTTAGCATCTAATGTTTTATTTTCGATAGCATCAATGATACTTTGCAATGTAGTTCCATTACCGTGATGCAAATATAACTAAATGATACATAAAAAATCTTTCCCTCCAATTGATATATCGACAATATATCAAAAATCAAAAAAATTTGCAATAGCTACTATACTTTTTGTAAAATTTCCGTTATAATAAAAGTATAGTGCAAAAAAAGGATAAAAAATGATAGAAAAGGACAAATTTTGGTACAAGGGAGTGCAAATCAATGTTTCGTAAATTAAAAGAGGAATGTGGAATTTTTGGAATGTATTCAATGGAAAACGAAGAAGAGTTAGCACAAGTAATTTGTGCAGGGCTTTCTAGTTTACAACATCGAGGAGAAGAGGCTTGCGGAATTGCTATAAATAGTGGGGGAGTAGTTTCTTATCATAAAGATATAGGACTTGTTTCGAATGTATTCAAGCCACATATTTTAGATACTTTACCAAAAGGAAAAATGGGAATTGGTCATGTTCGTTATTCTACAACAGGAGCACCAAAAAAGGAAAACGCACAACCAATTGTAACTAGATATGCTAAAGGAAATCTTAGCATTGTACATAATGGAAACTTAACTAATGCAATGGATTTGAAAGATGAATTACAAAATGCAGGAGCTATTTTTAATTCAACAAGTGATACAGAAGTAATTGCCTATTTAATTGCAAGAGAAAGATTAAAAACACATAGTGTAGAAGAGGCAGTAAAAAATGCAGTAAAATATATAAAAGGAGCTTATTCATTACTAGTAATGTCTTCAAAAAAGCTAATTGCTCTAAGAGATCCACAGGGGTTTCGTCCTTTGTGTATGGGAAAATTAGGAGATAACATTATATTTGCTTCTGAAAGTTGTGCATTAGACACAGTTGGAGCTGAATTTGTAAGAGATATTGAACCAGGAGAAATGGTTATTGTAACAGATAACAAAGTAACATCTTACTTTTATGCCAATGAGAAAAACGAGGGATTGTGTATTTTTGAGTATATTTATTTAGCAAGACCAGATTCAACAATTGATGGTCTAAATGTTCATAAATTTCGAAAAGAAGTAGGAAAATATTTAGCTCGTCAAGCACCAGTTGATGCTGATATTGTAGCAGGTGTTCCAGATTCAGGGAATGATGCAGCACTTGGTTATTCAAAAGAATCTAAAATACCATATGATATGGTATTTGTAAAAAGTAAATATATAGGAAGAACTTTTATTCTTCCCACACAAGCACAAAGAAAAAGTAAAGTAGCATTAAAATTAAATCCAATTAAAGAAAATGTAAAAGATAGAAAAATTGTATTAGTAGATGATTCAATTGTAAGAGGAACAACAATTACCAGAATTATACAAACTCTTAAAAAGGCAGGAGCAAAAGAGGTACATTTACGTATTGCTTCTCCAGCATATACAGATATTTGCTATTTTGGAACTGATGTAGCAAGTAAAGAACATCTAATTGCTAATAATAAAACCATAGAAGAAATTAGAAAAGAAATAGGTGCTGATTCTTTAGAATACTTAAACATAGAGAGTTTATTAGAAATTGCCAAAAAATCTAATAGAAATGGATTTTGTACAGGATGCTTTACAGGCAAATATCCAATTGAAGTACCAGATGAAATTCAAAAAGACCGATTTGAAAAAATATTTTAATGAAATGAAGAAGCAAATCTGAATGGTAACAAGAATTATAAAAAAATGTAAAAAAATGTTGCAATTTATCCATAAGAATGATAAACTAATAACATAGAAGTAAAGAATAGATTAAAAAAAAACCGATTTTTCAGGAATTTTTTTAATCTGTTTTTTTATTTTAAAAAAGGAGAGATGGGGAAAATGAACACAAAATATGTATTTGTTACAGGTGGAGTTGTATCAGGACTTGGAAAAGGGATTACAGCTGCATCGCTAGGAAGATTACTAAAGAATAGGGGATATAAAGTAACCATCCAAAAGTTTGACCCTTATATTAATATTGATCCAGGTACCATGAGTCCATTTGAACATGGGGAAGTATTTGTAACAGATGATGGAGCAGAAACAGATTTGGACTTGGGACATTATGAACGTTTTGTTGACGAAAATTTAACTAAAAATTCTAGTATTACAACAGGAAGAATTTATTCCAATGTAATTGAAAAAGAAAGAAAAGGAGATTACTTAGGAAGAACAGTACAAGTTATTCCTCATATTACAAATGAAATTAAAGAAAATGTATATAGCTTTGAACAAGATGATATCGATATTGTCATTACAGAAATTGGAGGAACAGTAGGAGACATTGAAAGCTTACCTTTTTTAGAAGCAATTCGTCAAATAGGGCTAGAAAAAAATCCAGAGGATGTAGTTTATATCCATGTTACACTATTACCATACATATTTGGCTCAAATGAAATAAAATCTAAACCAACACAACATTCTGTAAAAGAATTACAAAGTTTAGGTATTAAACCAGATATTTTAGTATGTAGAACAGAAACGGATATTCCAGAAGCAATAAAAGATAAACTAGCTATGTTTTGTAATGTTCGAAAAACGAGTGTTATTCCAAATAAAACAGCTGACTGTTTATATGCTGTACCACTTATGCTAGAAGAGGCGGGACTTGCAAGCGAGGTATGTAAAAAGCTACAGTTAGAAGAAAGAAGACCAGATAATCATGAATGGGAAGAAATGATTAAAAATATTCGAAATATTAAGGAAGAAAATGTAGTTACCATTGCTATAGTTGGAAAATACATTCAGTTAGAAGATTCCTATCTTTCTGTTGCAGAAAGCATTACCCATGCAGGGTTTGCAAACCATGTAAAAACAAAAATAAAATTTATTGATTCAGAGACAGTAACCAAAGAAAATGCAAAAGTAGTATTACAAGGGATAGATGGAATTATTGTACCAGGAGGATTTGGAAACCGCGGAATAGAAGGGAAAATTCAGACGATTCGCTATGCAAGAGAAAATAAAATTCCATTTTTAGGAATTTGTTTAGGAATGCAGATGGCAGTAGTAGAATTTGCAAGAGATGTATTAGGATTAGAAGATGCAAATTCTGCAGAATTTGATGAGATTTGTAAAAATCCAGTAATTCATATTATGGATGCTCAAATAGGAATCAATAAAAAAGGTGGAACCATGAGACTTGGAACCTATCCTTGTACAATAAAAGACAATACCATAGCAAAAAGTATCTATGGAGAAAATAATATTTCAGAAAGACATAGACATCGTTTTGAATTTAATAATGACTATAAAGAAAGAATTGAACAAGCAGGAATGATTTGCTCAGGAGCATCACCAGATGGAAGACTAGTGGAAATTGTAGAAATTCCATCACATCCATTCTTTATAGCAGGACAATTTCACCCAGAATTCAAATCAAGACCAAACCGTCCAGCGCCATTATTTAAAGCATTAGTAAAGGCTGCAATGGAAAATAAAAAAACATAAATCCAAAATCTGCTCATACAATAGTATGAGCAGATTTTTGTGAAAACTATGTGAATTTTAGTAAAAACTATTGACATTTATAAGCATTGGGTATAAATTATTAGCAGTCGAAGAAATAGAGTGCTAATATGAAAATACAAAAACAAGAAAATATAAAATTCTTCAAATTTTAAAGGAGGGAAAAGTGATGTTAAGACCATTACAAGACAGAGTTGTCATCAAAATGATGGAAAGTGAGGAAACCACTAAAAGTGGAATTATTCTTTCTGCAAATAGTAAGGAAAAACCACAAATTGCAGAAGTTATTGCAGTAGGACCAGGATTAAAACAAGATGGAAAAATCGTTCCATTAGAAGTGAAAACAGGAGATAAAGTTGTTGTTAGCAAATATTCAGGAACAGAAGTAAAATATGAAGAAGAGGAGCTAATTATCGTAAGAGAAAATGATATATTGGCAGTTGTTGAATAATCGTATAAACTAGCACGATTGTGATATGTATTTCATTTTCAGAATGCAATCCCTAACAGTCCTTTGAGACGGGGAAATACACTTGAACTTGGAAGGGTTACATGTAGAAAATTAAATATATATCACATGGGAGCAGAAATAAGAGTAGAAACTCACAAAGAAAAAGAAAGGATGGAAATAAAAATGGCAAAGGAAATTAAATATGGCGAAGAAGCCAGAAAAAAATTATTAGATGGTGTGAATAAATTAGCAGACACAGTAAAAGTAACCTTAGGACCAAAAGGAAGAAATGTAGTATTAGATAAAAGCTTTGGAGCACCACTTATTACAAATGATGGTGTAACCATTGCAAAAGAAATAGAACTAGATGACCCATATGAAAATATGGGAGCAAGATTAGTAAAAGAAGTATCAACTAAAACCAATGATGTAGCAGGAGATGGAACAACAACAGCAACTGTTCTTGCACAATCCATGATTAAAGAAGGTGTAAAAAACGTAGCAGCAGGAGGAGACCCAATGGCAATTAAAAGAGGAATCGATAAAGCAGTTGAAGTAGCAGTAGAAGAATTAAAAACCATTAGTTCTAATGTAAATGGAAAAGAAGATATTGCAAGAGTAGCAACTATTTCTGCAAATAACAAAGAAATAGGAGTTCTAATTGCAGATGCTATGGAAAAAGTATCAAAAGATGGGGTAATTACTATTGAGGAATCAAAAACATCAAATACTTATGTAGATGTAGTTGAAGGAATGCAATTTGATAAAGGATATGTATCTCCATACATGGCAACAGATACTGAAAAAATGGAAGCTATTATGGATAATCCATACATCTTAATCACTGATAAAAAAATAAGCAACATTCAAGAAATCTTACCATTATTAGAAAGCCTAATGCAAGCATCAGGAAAACTAGTTATCATTTGTGATGATATTGAAGGAGAAGCATTATCAACATTAATTTTAAATAAATTAAGAGGAGTATTAAATGTAGTAGCAGTAAAAGCACCAGGATATGGAGACAGAAGAAAAGAAATGTTAGAAGATATAGCAGTTCTTACAGGAGGAGAAGTTATTACATCAGATTTAGGACTAGAATTAAAAGATACAACTATTGAACAATTAGGTAGAGCAAAACAAGTAAAAGTTCAAAAAGAAAATACAATTATTGTTGATGGAGCAGGAGACAAAGAAAAAATTGCAGAAAGAGTAAAACAAATTCGTGCAGGTTTAGCAGAAACAACAAGTGAATACGATACTGAAAAATTGCAAGAAAGATTAGCTAAAATTGCAGGAGGTGTGGCAGTTATTCAAGTTGGTGCAGCAACAGAAGTAGAAATGAAGGAAAAGAAATTAAGAATAGAGGATGCTCTATCTGCAACAAAAGCAGCAGTAGAAGAAGGAATTGTAGCTGGTGGAGGAACTGCCTATGTTAACATCAGTAAAAAAGTAGAAGAAGTGGCAAAGGACTTAAAAGACGATGAAAAATTAGGAGCAAGAATAGTACTAAAAGCATTAGAAGAACCAGTAAAGCAAATTGCTATCAATGCAGGATTAGAGCCAGCAGTTATTCTAGAAAAAGTAAAAAATAGTGATACAGGATTTGGGTTTGATGCATCAAACAACAGTTATGTAGATATGAAAAAAGTAGGGGTTGTTGACCCAACAAAAGTAACAAGAACAGCACTTCAAAATGCAGCAAGCATTGCATCAATGGTACTTACAACAGAAAGTATCGTGACTGATAAAAAAGAAGAAAAATCATGTAGTTGTGGACATAATGATATGCCAGCAGATATGGGCGGAATGTATTAAAAATAAAAATTCAGAATTGCTTAGCAATTCTGAATTTTTATTTTTAATATAATATTTATAAATTTATAAAAGCAAACTATATTTTTCGATATTTCATGCCATATGCTAATAATACACAAATGTAAAAGAAAAAACATTGACAAAGTAATATAAGTAAAGATAAAATAGTACCATAAAATAAAGTGCGTGTGAATAGTAGAATGAGATAACGAGAAATGATACATAATATTAAAAAAGAGAATGTATTAAACTATGTATACGTAACAAAATATGGAAATGGGAATACCAATGAAAAAGGTAAGAGAAAACAGAGCGATTACATTGATAGCTTTAGTAATCACGATAATTGTGCTTTTAATACTAGCAGGAATTACGTTAAATTTAGTACTAGGAGAAAGAGGAATTTTCAAAATGGCACAAGCGGCAGGAAGAAACTATACCAATGCTGCAAGTTATGAGGATAATATGTTAGATAAAATTACAAGTGAGGCAGAAGGAATTATAAATGGAGGAATACAGAAATTTACCAGAAAATGCTTTAGCAAAGAAAGTGCAAGTAGGAGATTATGTAGCATATGACCCAACAAAAGGAGTAACAGATACTAGTAAATTAACATACACATCACCAGTGGGAAGTGGACCATCCCATGGAAATGGACATTCAGAACAAACCTTTACAGCAAACAATTCAATTGAATGGAGAGTATTAAGCAAAAACGAAAACACAGGAGAGGTAATACTAATTAGTGAACCAATTAAGAATAATGCAGGAGTTGGTTTTACTATGAAAGGAGCCATAGGATATTTATATGCAGAACAAGAGTTAAATGAAATTTGCAAGGTTTATGGATATGGAGTAGGAGCAGATACTACAAAAACATTTACTTATGAAACAGGAGATGTGGTTGAAGGAATAGATAGAGGAACAATTACAGGAAGTGGGGCAAGAAGTATCAATGTAGATGACATCAATAAAATAACAGGATATGAGCCAACAACATTTACAACTTCAGATACAGAAGGAACAACATATAACTATGGAAATTCCTACACACATTCTATCTTTTATCCAACAAAAGCAACACAAGATGGAAAGTCAACAGGAGCAGTAAATAGAAGCGATGTATATACAACTTACTGGTATATAGGTTCAGAAGCTTTAAAAGATTTAACAGCTAGTTATCAAACGTTATTTAGAAATAAAACGAATGCTAGTTATATCTCATATTGGATAGCATCTCGAGCGATAGATTCACGTTCAGATTTATCAGGGTTTACAGTTTTTTGTGTACATGATACATATGAAGGGTTTGTTTTTCCAGAAACTATAGGTGGAGGTAATGCACATGAATGGAAAGATGGGGAATATGATTTGAGTATTTGTTCTATCGTTTACTTAAAACCAAATGTTAAGACAAGTGGACAAAATGAAAGTGGTGCATGGGAAATAAGTGAGTAAGTCAAATAAAAGAAGCAGGAAGCGCAAAAAAACGCTTCCTGTTTCTTTTATTCAACGGTTACAGATTTTGCAAGGTTTCTTGGCTTATCAACATCTAATCCTTTTTCCTTTGAAATATAGTAAGAAAATAGTTGCAAAGGAATAATAGAAAGGATTGGCGAAATAAGTGGGTTCGTATAAGGAATGGTAATAACTTCATCATAATTGGTTTGATTGATTTCTTGGTTTGTAATAATTAGGGTTTTTGCTCCACGAGTAATAACTTCTTGTAAATTACTAACTGATTTTTCTACTAAATTTGGGTCTGTTAAAATACCAACTACAGTAATACCATTTTCAATTAAGGCAATAGGACCATGCTTTAATTCTCCTGCAGCATAGGCTTCTGAGTGAATATAAGAAATTTCTTTTAATTTTAAAGAAGCTTCTTGAGATACCGTATAGTCGGTTCCTCTACCTAAGAAAAAGATATCTTTTTCCTCATAAACCTTATTTGCAAAATTTTTTATTTGTTCAGAATCTTTTAATACTTCTGATACTTTTTCTGGTAATAATAATAGTTCTTCTTTTATGGTATTAATGACATCATAAGGAACGGATTCTAATACTTCTGCAAAATATAAACAAAGAAGAGCAAGAAGTGTAATTTGAGAAGTATAGGCCTTTGTAGAGGCAACTGCAATTTCTGGTCCTGCATGGGTATAAATAGTGTAATCTGCTTCTCTTGTAATAGAACTTCCAATTACATTAGAAATAGCAATAGTTTTTGCTCCTTTCATTTTAGAAAGTTTCAAAGCAGCAATAGTATCTGCTGTTTCTCCAGATTGACTAATATAAATACATAAGGTCTTATCATCAATTAAAGGCTCACGATAACGAAATTCAGATGCAATATCAACAATAACATCAATATGGCATAACTTT
Source organism: uncultured Clostridia bacterium (assembly GCA_949935895.1). Lineage (GTDB taxonomy): Bacteria > Bacillota > Clostridia > TANB77 > CAG-508 > RGIG8482. Next base: position 8,446 of record CATLGL010000011.1, on the reverse strand, counting down.
TCAAGCATTGGTTTAATGGCTAAACCAGCATGCATTGCAGTACCACAAGCAACTAAATAAATTTTGTGGAAATGCTGTAAGGTTTCTTTTGTAAAACCAATATCTTCAAAATTTACTTTTTCTCCTTTTTTTAATCGAGAGCCAATTGTTTCACGAACTGATTTTGGCTGTTCATAAATTTCTTTTAACATGAAATCTTCATAGCCATCTTTTTCACAAGCAGAAACATCCCATTCAATACTTTTTAATTCCTTTTCAATTGGTGCTAAATTTACATCATAAAACGAAATACTATGTTTTGATAATTTTGCAAAATCACCATCATTTAATAAATAAAAGTTTTTAGTATAAGAAAGTATTGCTGGAATATCAGAAGAAACATAGTTTTCATCTTCTCCTACTCCAATTACTAAAGGGCTATCTTTTCTTGCGACAATTAAAGTATCTGGTGCATCTTTACAAAGCACCTCAATAGCATAACTTCCTTTTAAATCATTACAAGCAAGATGAACAGCTTTTAATAAACTGTCATGACACTTATCTTGTTTTACATAATAGTAATGAATTAAATTAGGAATAATTTCTGTATCAGTTTGAGAAAGAAAATGATAACCATTTTGTACTAAAAATTCTTTCAATTCTTGATAATTTTCAATAATTCCATTGTGTACAACACTAAAAATATTATGATTATCCATATGAGGATGAGAGTTTTCTTTAGCAGGTTTTCCATGGGTTGCCCATCTTGTATGTGCAATACCAACTACTCCTTTTAAATCATCAATTCCAGGAATTTCATATAAATTTTTTACTCTTCCTTTATCTTTCATATTAGAGATAAAACCATTTTCCATAGTAGAGATTCCAGCAGAATCATATCCTCTATATTCTAATTTTAATAGTCCATCAATTAAAATAGGACTTGCTTTTTTGTTTCCAATGTATCCTACAATTCCACACATTGTAAAAAACCTCCTTCAATTATTATAATAGAAAAGTAGAAAGCATGTAAAGAAAAGTTACTCTACTAGATTTGTTCATAACATTACTATTATGGTTTGCTAGTATTTTTGGCAGTAACTGTGCCATAGAACCATCCGCCGAAAATTCGATAAATTCTAACCTCGTCAACAATATTTAATGATATTGTTCAGGCGCTATATAAAAAATAATACTCCTTTCATTATTGTTTTCTTAACATAAACTTTCAACTAATAGTATTATATTACACCAAATTTGCAAAAGTAGCAAGTACCATAAGAAAATATTAAGGTTTTTTGTGCTACCTACTCAAACATAAGTAGAAGGAAGGTAGTAATTTGTAATGGAGATAGCCAGAGTACTAAGCCAGAGGAGTATGAGTGAAACATAAAGGTAAAGGAAAAAATAAATTATTGTATAGACACATAACAATAAAAGTTATAGTTTAGATATTCACAGGCTTCAAAATAAAAATGCCTAAAACTATAGTAATTTTGTATATTTTGTAGTATAATATAAAATATTAAAAAATAACTCATATTTTTATTAAAATAAAAGGAGAGTAAATATGGAGGAATTAAAAGTACTAATTGATGAACAAACTATTCAAAATAAGGTTTATGAACTAGCACAACAAATTGAAAAAGATTATGAGCAAAAAGAATTAACTTTAGTATGTATCTTAAAAGGCTCTACTGTTTTTATGGTGGATTTAGCGAGAAAAATGAATAGGAAAGTAAAATTTTCTTTTATGCAAGTATCAAGTTACGGAAAAGAAAAGATAAGTTCTGGAAAAATTAATTTAAAATTAGATTTACCAGAAAATTTAGAAGGAGAAAATCTACTAATTGTAGAAGATATTATTGATACTGGTAAAACATTAAGCTATTTAATAAAACACTTACAAACCAAAAATCCGCAAAGTATTAAATTATGTACATTATTAGATAAACCAGAACGTAGAGAATATGATGTAACAGTAGATTATGTAGGATTTCAAATTCCAGATAAATTTGTTGTAGGCTATGGACTAGATTATAATGAAAATTATAGAAATTTACCATATATTGCAGAAGTGGAATAAATTTACTGGAAAATTATGGTTAAAGCTTGACAAAATAAAGAAAATAGGATATAGTAAAGGAGCGTTATAAGAGAAATAGCGCAACAATCGGAAAGATTAAGAAATAACTTTTTAAAAGTTATATGGGGGTTTAGGAACTTGTTTTGGGCGAAGAAATAAGTTTTGGAAGGATATAGATGGAGGAACCATTTATATCCTTTTTTATTTTTATAAGAAAATCCTATAATAAAGTACCTGTTGTGTGCATATTTGTAGAGCAAAATGCATATGTAGAGAAGCCACTAAACAAATTAACTTCCCATAGCCTAACCAAATGGAGGAAATATGTTTGATATTGAAGAGGAATTGAAAAAATTACCAGTAAAACCAGGAGTTTACATTATGAAGGATAAACAAGACAATATTATTTACGTTGGAAAAGCGGTAATATTAAGAAATCGAGTAAGACAATACTTTAGAAAAACACATAAAACCAAACGAATCGAAAATATGGTTTCACTTATAGACCATTTTGAATATATTGTAACAGATAATGAAGCAGAAGCACTTATTCTAGAATGTAATCTAATTAAAGAAAATAGACCTAAATTTAATGTGCTATTAAAAGATGACAAAACATATCCATATATAAAAGTAGATATAAAAAGCGATTACCCAAATGTATGTATTACAAGAACTATTTTGAATGATGGAGCAAAGTATTTTGGACCATATGCCAATAGTGGGAGTGCAAAAGAAATGGTAAATTTTATTAAAGAAAAATTTAAAATTCGTCAATGCAAAAATTTTAAATCCAATCAAAGAGCTTGTTTAAATTATCATATTCATCGTTGTTTAGCACCATGCATGGGCTATGTTTCAAAAGAAGAATATAAAAAGCAAATAGATCAAATTATGATGTTACTAGAAGGAAAAATTGCCCCTATTATAAAGGAATTAGAAGAAGGAATTAAACAAGCAGCAAGTAAACAAGATTATGAAGAAGCAGCATATTTGCGAGATAAAAAAATAGCTATAGAGCAGATTAATCAAAAACAAAAAGTATCAAATATTACAGAAAATGATATTGATGTTATTGGACTTGCTAAAAACGAAATGACAGCATGTGTTGAAATATTCTTTGTTCGAAAAAGTAAAATGATAGGAAGAGAGCATTACTTTTTTGAGGAGTCAACAGATATTACAAATGAAGAAATTTTATCCAGTTTTGTAAAACAATATTATATGAGCAAGGAGGAACTTCCACACAAAATTATGTTAAAAGAACAATTAGAAGATAAAGATGCTATTGAAACATTTTTATCAGAAAAAGTAGGAAGAAAAGTAGAATTAAAATCACCACAAAAAGGAGAAAAATTACGATTTGTAGAAATGGCAGAAAAAAATGCAAAAGTTACCTTGGACAATAAAGTTAAAGAAAAATATGATATATTAGTAGAATTGAAAAAGACACTAAATTTAGAAAAAATGCCAAGAAAAATTGAAACTTATGATATATCAAATATATCAGGAACAGATATAGTAGCTGGTATGTGTGTATTGCAAGATGGAGTAGTTAATCATAAATTATCAAGAAGATTTAAAATAAAAACAGTATTTACGCAAGATGACTCAAGATGTATGGAGGAGGTTATTACAAGGAGACTGAAACATTCAATAGAGAATGTAAATGGAGGATTTGGAAAACTTCCAGATGCTATTTTTGTAGATGGAGGAATTACCCAACTAAGAGCTGCAAAACGAGCAATTCAAGGATATGGATTAACTATTCCCATTTTTGGTATGGTAAAAAATGATAAACATAGAACAAGAGCACTTATTGATGAGGAAAGGAAAGAATTCCAACTTTCAGAAGAACTAATGAATGTTATTACCAACTTTCAAGATGAAGTTCATAAAACAGCAATTGAATATCATAGAAAAATAAGACAAAAAAGGATGACAAAATCAAGTCTTGATAATATTGATGGAATTGGACAAAAGAAAAAACAGGAGTTATTAAAAGCATTTGGAAGTGTAGAAAATATAGAGCAAGCAACTGAAGAAGAACTAATGAAAGTAAAAGGAATTAGCCAAACAATAGCAAGGAGATTAAGAAAAGATTAAATTTTATAAAAAATATAGTTAACAAATCCCAAAATTGTGCTTTAAGTTGCTAATATCAAAAAGAAATTCTAAAAAAAGATACTTATACTATGTTTATTAAGAGGTATTATTTTACCAAAAAGTATTGAATAATTACGAAAAAGCAATAGAAAAATAGGAAAAATATTGAAAAAAGTCGAAAACTTATGATATGATTTAAGAAAATAAAGTAATAAAATATAAAACTCTTTCATATATATAATACAAGAATATATTAGAAAGGGGAAACACAAATGATGGAATATGCAAAAGATGAAATATTTACCATTCGTTATAATTTAAAAAAGGACGAGCTTGAATATCCGATACAAAAGAGGATAAAAGAAAAAATAAAAAGACATAAGGTATTATCGTTGTTTTTTACAATGGCAGTTATTTTTTGTATGGCAGATGGTATACTTATTTATTATTTTTTCTTGTTACTAGCAAAAATATGAAAAGGAAAGAATTATGGAAGTAATAGTAGGAAAAACAGCGGGATTTTGTAGTCGGAGTAAGAAGAGCGATAAAAAAAGTAAATGATATGTTAAAAGAAAAGGAGCCAGTTTATTGTTTTGGGGAATTGGTTCATTATTGGGATATCATGGAATTAGAACAAGATATGCTAATAAGTATAATAGAAGATACTCTAAAGTTACCAAAACAGGAAAAATTGGTTGTTGGTGTGTGTGGAGCAAATAAACAATTTTATATAGATGTGGAAAAACAACAGATTCCATTGATTGATTTAACATGTCCTAAGATTGCTAACATACATAAAAAAATGGAGAGTTATACTAAACGAGGATATGATATTTTTTACATAGGAAAAAAAGAAAGTAAGGAGACTGCAACAGCACTTAGTTTTGCAAACGAAAATGTAATGCAAATAGAAGATGAAATCGATATTGAAAAAGCGATAGAGAAATTAGAGAAACAAAAAACTAAGAAAGTAGCTATTATTTCTCAGCCTACATTTTCAATTGAAAAAATAGAAAAGCTAGTTACCAATATTCAAAACAAATTAGATGAAAAGATTAAATTAGTAATTGAAAAAACGACTTGTGTAGCAACAAAAATAAAGAAGGAGGAAACAAAGCAATTAGCAAGGCAAGTGGAAATGATGATTGTTATGGGGGCAAAAGAAAGTTCACATACAAATAGACTTTATCAAATCGCATTACAATATTGTGGAAATGCAATGATTGTAGAAAAAATGGAGGATTTGTATATCAATTATATAAGACGTTTTAAAAAGGTTCGGAATAATGGCAACAGAAATAATAACAGAAGAACAAATTAAAAAAGTAGCAAAAATTTTAAAAGATACAGAAATTAAGGGGTATATATATGGACATTTCAAATAATTGGAAAGATTACGAAATATTAGATATGGCAAATGGAGAAAAACTAGAACGATGGGGAGATATTTTTTTAATAAGACCAGATCCACAAATTATATGGAATAAAAAAACAAATCCAGAGTTATGGAAAAAAGCGCATGCTATTTATAATCGAAGTAAACAAGGAGGAGGTGCATGGACATATCAAAAACAACTGCCTAAAGCTTGGACACTTAATTATAGAGACTTAACATTTCAAATTAAACCAATGGGCTTTAAACATACAGGCTTATTTCCAGAACAAGCTGTAAATTGGGATTGGATGACCCAAAAGGTAAAACAAGAAAAAAGAGAAATAAAAGTATTAAATTTATTTGCTTATACAGGAGGCGCAACAGTTAGCTTATTAAAAGCAGGAGCAAGTGTATGTCATGTAGATAGTTCAAAAGGAATGGTTGCATGGGCAAAAGAAAATGTAATGGCTTCAGGATTGCAAGAAAAAAAGATTCGTTATATTGTAGAGGATGTTGTTAAATTTGTTAATCGTGAGATTCGAAGAGGAAATACTTATGATGCTATCGTTATGGATCCGCCATCTTATGGGAGAGGTGCTAATGGAGAAGTATGGCAGTTTGAACAAAGTATTGCAGATTTGATTTCATTATGTATGAAACTATTAAGTAATAATCCTGTCTTTTTCCTAATTAACTCTTATACAACAGGAATTTCAGCAAAAGTATTAGAAAATCTGTTACGAGTTAATATAAAAGAACTAATAGGAGGCAAATTTTCTTCTGGTGAAATTGGTTTACCAATGACAAATTCAAAATTGGTTTTGCCATGTGGAATCTATGGTCGTTGGGAGAAATAGAAATGGAAAAATTAGAAGTTATATATGAAGATAATCATATAATTGTTGTAAAAAAACAACCCAATATTCCATCACAACAAGATAAAACGAATGACTTGGATATGTTAACCTTGGTAAAACAATATTTAAAGAAAACATATCATAAACCAGGGGAAGTTTATTTGGGACTAGTACATCGCCTAGACAGACCAGTTGGTGGAGTAATGGTTTTTGCAAAGACATCAAAAGCAGCCTCAAGACTAAGTGAACAAGTACGTAATAAAGTGTTTAAAAAAACATATTTAACAATCATAGATGGAAATATGATACCAGAAAAAGGAGCATTAGAAGATTATTTAGTTAAAAATGAAAAAAGTAATTTAAGCAAAGTAGTAAAAAAGGAAACCAAAAATGCAAAACTTGCAAAACTTGATTATGAAACTATAAAATATGATAAAGATTTACAATTATCTGTATTAAAAATCAATTTACATACAGGAAGACACCATCAGATTCGAGTTCAATTATCCAGTAGAGGACATAGTATTTATGCAGACCAAAAATATGGAGTAAGGGGAAGAGGAAAACAAATTTGTTTGTGGGCATATTCTTTAACAATTCAACATCCAATTACGAAAGAAGAAATGACTTTTAAAGCATTACCAGAAAAGATAGGCTCATGGAAAATATTAGAAAATATTTGAAAAAATAAATGATATTTCTATATGGAAGCAGACCATATAGGTTATAGTCTGAACATAAAAAATGGATAAAGTTTTGAAACAAAATTTGCAAAATGATAAAAAATGTGATATTATCATATGCATTAGTCAATTAAGACTAAAATCCAGAACAACAAAGGAGGACAAAAATGAGATTAATCTGGATTCTCGTATTCGGAATGCTTTTTTTTAGTATTCCGATGACAACAAATGCGGAGGGAGAAAAACCTTTTGCACAGCGTGAGTGTGAAAAGGAAATGAGCGAACTGCAAATTGCCTACACAACTGCGTTAAAAGATGGGGAAATATCCCAAAATTTCTATGATGCTGTTAACAGCTTAATAGAAAAGACGCAAGAAACGCTCACAGAAGAATCGTGCGTAGAGGTATATGAAACTTTCGTGGATGCCTATCAAGAATTATTGCTAAGGTATCCAAAAGAAGAGATGAAACATCTCAAAAGCTTTTTGGAGGAAAGAAATCCAGAAGAGCAAGAAAGGAAGAAAACTCTGTATAATGCAGATATGCGTTATATTGAGAAAGAACTAAAGATATATGGCAAACAAATGAATCTGGAATTGTCCGAAGAGGCATTTCAAGAGCTATTATCTGCGGTAGGATAAGAAAAAAAGGGCAGGGTGTTTCCTGCCCGCTTTTTATATAATGTAGTTAACTTAAAATATAATAATTAGAAATATTTTGTATCATATAGCCAATGTAAACATTGGCTATATTTTTTGTTGTAGAAGCATGTCGAAAACTTCTCACAAATCGCTAAAACTTCCTATATTTTGCTATTGGAAAAAATTGTAAAAGGAGATATAATAGCATCATAAAAATAAAAAACAAAGGAGGAAACCATGTGAATACAAACTATAATGAAAAGGACAAGTTATTAACATTTGAAATAACCGAAGAGATTGATCATCATACAACAGAAAAAATAAGGAGGAAAATGGATAATGAGATTACAAAATATATGCCAAGAAAAATTATATTTGATTTTAATCAAGTTACTTTTATGGACAGTGCAGGAATCGGAATGCTAATTGGAAGATATAAAATGATGAAAATGTTAGGACGGTAATACAGAACTTATTAATGTAAAACCAAGCATCAAAAAAATATTTGAAATGTGTGGAATACTAAAAATTATACCAATTACTAAAGAAAATAGCATAGCAGGATAAAAAAGGAGGAAATCATGAAAAATCTGTATGATAATGAAATGAAATTAGAATTTAAAAGCAAAACTAGTAATGAAGCATTTGCAAGAATAACAGTTGCTGCATTTGTTTCACAACTTGATATAACAATAGACGACTTATCAGATATAAAAACA
>CATLGL010000010.1 GCA_949935895.1 uncultured Clostridia bacterium | reverse complement strand
GATTACTTCGCAAAAATAGGAATATTCCAGAGGTGCAAGAATATATCGACAACTTGTATAATTATAAATATGCAAGTGAATATTTAAAATACTTAATAGATAGATACTATTATGGCAAAAAGAATTTAATAAAACCCAAGAAAAATGGTTTAGAAACAGATTTTAAAATGTTATTACAATGAAAGGATAATAAATATGTGTATCAAAAGAAAAATATTAAATGAATATGTAACAATAGATATAGAAACGACAGGCTTTAATTTTCAAAAGCACAAAATAATTGAAATAGCAGTTTGCAAAGTGAAAGATGGAAATATTATTGATGAATGTACCATGTTTGTTAATCCAAAACATCCCATACATCAAGCAGTAACAGAGATTACAGGAATAACAAATGATGAACTAGAAAAAGCAGAAACAATAGATAAAGTAATGCCAAGAATTTTAGAGTTTATAGGTCAACTACCTATTGTTATACATCATTCTTATTATGTTATGGGATTTATAAAACAAAATTGCACTAATCTTAATATAAATTTAGATAATCAAATAATTGACACCTTGCCTTTATGTAAGAAAAAACTACCAGATTTAAAAAAGTACACAATAAAAGCAATTTCAAAGGCTTTAGGAGGTAATGAAGTTGAAATAATTAGTTTAATAGATTATGCTAGATGGACTTTCAGAGTATTTGAAAGTGTAAGATAGTAATACGTTTGTAAAGGAATAATAAATATGTGTATTAGAAAAATGTTAGATGAATATGTGGTATTAGATATTGAAACAGATGGATTTAACCCAGAAAAAGACCAAATAATTGAAGTAGCTGTTTGTAAAGTAAAAGATGGGAATATTGTTGATGAATATACTGCTTTTGTTAATTCTAAACAACCTATACATCAGTCAATAAATGGATTTACAAGTGATAAGTTAAACAATGCAGAAACAATAGATAAAGTAATGCCAAGAATTTTAGAGTTTATAGGTCAATTACCTATTGTTGTACATGATGCCTATCTTGTTATGGGATTTATAAAAAAGAATTGTAATAATATTGATTTAAGTTTAGATAATGAAGTAATCGACATATTTCCTTTATGTAAAAAACAATTACCATACTTGAAAAATCATAAAGTAAGTACAATTTCAGACCTTTTAGGAAATACGGATGTTATGGTAGGTGGAATAATAGATTACACTAGACTAATATGTAAAGTATTTGAAAATATTAGAGATGTATAACTGGTTTTGTTATGGTTTTCTAAAAATTATGGTATAGACAACGATAGGATGTGCTATGACAATAAATAGAATTTTGGAAGTAATAAGAAATTGCAAAATAAGGTTGCAAATTGCTTGAAAGCAACTTATATTACCCCGTTTCTATAAATGGTTTAAAAACGATTATGGCTTGAAATAGAAGCATAAAAACAAATGAAAAGGAAAATGTATATGCAAATAAAAATTCATAGAGGAATTAATCAAATTGGTGGTTGTGTAACTGAAATTAAAAGTAAAAAAGCAATGATACTTATTGACGTTGGCTCTAATCTCCCAAATTGTGAAAATGAAATAGAAGTGAATATTACTAATATTAGCAAAAAATGTGATGCAGTTCTTATAACACATTATCACGGCGACCATATAGGCGAATATATGCAAGTTAGTAAGAATGTTCCTATTTACATTGGAAAACAAGCAAAAGAGATTTTTACTATATTTCAAAATAAAATGAAAGATACAGGAGTTACAGAAATTACACAGGAACATATTGATAAAATAGATACATTTAAAATATTCAAGCAAGGTGTACCTTTTAAAATTGGAGATATGAAAATAACTCCTATTCGTACAGACCATTCCGCCTTTGACAGTTATATGTTTCTTATAGAAGCTAACGGCAAGAGAATTTTACATACTGGGGACTTCCGTTTACATGGTCCTATGGGTAAAGGAACACCTAAAACACTTAAAAAAATAGGAAAAGTTGATATTCTCATTTGTGAACATACAACACTTTCAAGGCAAGATGAAGATTTTATGTCTGAATTTATGTTACAAGAAGAAGCAATTAGCTTAATAAAAAGCAAAAAATACATTTTTATATTGTGTGCTTCCACTAACATTGACAGGATAGCTTCTTTTTATCATGCGAATAAAAAAGCAGGAGAAAAACTATTTATATGTGATATTTACCAAAAGAAGATACTTGATTATGTAAGCAAAAATAGTGCGAAATTTACAGATTATTATAATTTCTCTGATGTTAAGAGTTTTGATAGCGAATTGTATAAAAAGATGGTAAGTAATGGTTTTTGTATGTTAGTTCGCAGCAACTACTTTTCAAAGAAATTTGTTTATAACCCTAGATTTAAAAACAACCTATTCATTTATTCTCAATGGTTAGGATATTTACAAGGTAAAACAGCAGAAAAAGACCTTGTTAAGTTTGTTCCTAAAAAATACCATTATTTACATACAAGCGGTCATGCAACAGCTAAAGGAATTATAGAGGTTTGCAATATTGTTAAGCCTAACGTGATAATTCCTATACATCGGAATAAACTCATACGATTTTGACAAGTTAGATTTACCATATAAGATTAAACACTTAAAGAATAAAGAATCATACAAGATATAGTATTTATAATGAATTATGGAGGAATTTAAGAATATGAAAAATAAAACAGCAGTTGAAAGATTAAAGGAAGATGAAGAAAATATAAACATTAAGGCTAAAATAAGAGGTTTTATGGTAGAGATAGCAGATAACCTCAATAATACTGGAACAATAACAATATGGAAATTTAGCAAGAATACAAAAAACTTAAGTGAAATGCAAACATTTATAGAAACGAAAACATTTGTTGAAACTTTAGACATTGAAGGAATTGCAAGTTTTCAAGTAACTATTAAGAAAGACGATGAAATATTAGAAGATGGTTTGTCTTTAGATAAAATCACACAATGGATATATAACCGCCTAAACAATGAGAATATAGAATTTATGTATCAATTCTTCGGTGGAAAGTACAGCGGAAAGACTATGACTAAAGCAGAAGTTGAAAGTATATCATCTAGTACAACAGAAGATTTAACACATATTAGACAACAAGGTGAAACTTGTCACAGGAAAGAATTAGATAATCAACCTCTAGTAGATAGTTATTTGTCCCCTATGTTCTCACATATAGACTATGGACTTATTTATTTAAAATATGAAACCCAAGAAGTCTACAATATGATGTCAATTTAGTAAAGGAGATGTAAAATATGGCAGGTAGAATTGATTATGAAGAAAGAAAGGAATACAAAAAAGAAAGATACCAAGAATTAGCAGAAAAGTCAAGAGAAAAGAGCCAACAACACTATGAGCAATACCAAAAAATGAGCAATGCAATACCACTAGGACAACCAATACTTACAGACCATTATAGCGCAAATGCTACAAGACGAGGTTACCAAAAAATGCACAGTCAATTTGATAAATCAATAGAAGCAGACAATAAAGCTGAATACTACGATAATAAGGTTGAAGCCATAGAGAATAACAACAGTATTTCAAGTGATGACCCACAAGCTATTGAAAAGCTACAAGCTAGAATTGAAGAACTAGAAAAAGCAAAAGTTGAAGTAAAAGCTAGACCTCATGAATGGTATGAGTTACAATATCTAAATGCAGATATAAGGAGAGCAAAAGACAGAATAAAGGAAATTGAAGAATTGGAAGAATTGCAGTTTGAAGATATTATCTTTACTGGTGGCAAAGCAATATTGAATAGAGAAATAAACAGATTACAGTTTCTATTTGATACTAAACTAGATGAAGAAACAAGAACTTTATTAAAAAAACATGGCTTTAAATGGTCAAGATATGAACAAGCATGGCAAAGATTATACAATAGGAATGGTATTTATGCGGTTAGATATGTTGTTGAAAAAATAAATGAAAGAAGCGAATAAAATGATAACTTGTAAACCCTATACTTTTATTGAAGATACGGAGAAAATGAAAGATTTTCTAAAACTTAATAAACAGGACTTTTTAAAATCTTATAGTTATTTGCATGAAGTAGAATATGATGCAACAGTTTTGGAATATATAAAACGTACTAGAAATGCTTATAAAAGACAAATTTTAAAAGATTAATATTATGATAGGATGCTATGTAACAATACCCTTATAAATTGAACTAGAGAGCCTACATAGCCTTTAGAGAGGGTATATTTATTTTTACAAATTTTTTTTCGCCGTAGTATATAAAACAGCTTAAAATCGAGCCTAGAGGGCAACAGATAGAATATAAGAGGTTTTTAAGGTTGAACGTAAAATCACATAGTTATTTACTTGAAACATAAAAAAGTTTTAAACAATTATTTTGATAGTATATTTATATACTTCGTATATAAATATAACAGACTTCATGCAAATTTTTAGGGAACTTTTTAGGGAATACTATTTTTTAGCATTCCCTTAATTTATAAGGCTTTTATGGTTTTAGGGAAAAAGGGAACTTTTTAAGAGTTAATCATTAAATTATTTATTTCTTCTTGTAGTTCATCAGAAATACTAAAATCATCTTCAACTATATCAGAAATACCCAGTTCTACATTAGCTTCTTCACTATCAATACAATTAACATCACTATCAGGGACATCATCTTCGTTATCTGGATTATAAACCCTTTCATAATCTCTTTTAGCTTCTTGACTTAATGTTATTGCTTTATAATAGGTATTACCACCATTAGTCTTTTTTGTTTCTCCTTTACCCATTTTAACTAAAATTTTCTTGACTTGTTGTTTGGTTTCTTTATACCCATTGTTGTTGTCTTTGCACCATTCTTTATAGACATCATAGAACAATTTAGTAGTACAACTATCTTCTATTTTGTCAGGATTAGGTCTATCAATAACACACTCTTGCATAAATGACAAGAAACTATTATTTTCTATTTGATAATCTGTATTTAGAAGTCTACAACTTTTAGGGATATTATATCTATACCCATTATTGATTACCTGTTTTAAGCCCTTTATTGCTAGTGATACAATATACTCCTTTTCTTCAAGTAAATGTTCTACAAGTTGTTTATCTTGCTTATTTTCTGGAATAACATTATCACATCTTACAATGATTATTCTGTTATAAACCCAACTTCCTCTATCTCCACCGAAACTTTGGTAATTCATTGCAACAAAACCAAAGTACCCCATTAAATACAAAATCAATGCCATTCTCGCCTTTGTATTCTCCGTAAATCTGGTCGCCACCTGTTAGCTTTTTAAATGTTTCTAACTCTGTTATTTTCATATAGGACATATCATTTGAGCCAACAAGTCTTTTACCTAGTAACTGAATTTTGGTAAATTGCTTCTCCAAATCTTTTAAATCTAAACTGCTACAATTCTCACAACCTAAAAGAGCAGTAAGAAAGGTTTTAATAACACTCTTGCCTGTATTTCCATTTCCTACCATGAACACCCCTTGTTTCATTTTATAACCACAAACATTACTTAATACGACCCCCATAACTTGAAGTATAAGTCTTTTTACTTTTGGATCATTGTTTGTTAAAGCATTTAAAAATCTACTAAAATAACGATTTTTAGGTGCTGGTACAATTTTCTTATAATTGCATGGTATTCTAATTGTACATAGATAATCTGGAGAGTGTGGCTTTAGTTGACCTGTATTAAGGTCTAGTATTCCATTTTCAAAGTTTATTATGTTCTGGTCAGTATTTAATTTTTCTATGGGTACAAATTTACTGTCCATTTCTAATAATTCAAAAACTTCTTTTATATCTTTTATTTTTTTTAAGTCTAAAGGAATAAAAGCATTGATTATTCCTTTAAACTCTTCATCACTAACCAATTTATAATACTCATTCAAGTAAACATATCTTAATATGCCACTTTTAGCATTGTTTCTTACAAAAAAATATTTTAAATTATTTCTTATGAAATCTGCTAATCTAGGACATGATATTTTAGGTTCTAACTTTTCTTCCCCTTTAACTTTTTTTACTTGATAATGTATCCAGTAGAGTTGGTTTACAATATTACTATTTAAAGAAATGTCATTAAGTTGTTTTTTTACTATTGATAAATGTAAAGTTTTTTCTCCTGCTTTTATTATAGGCTCTTTTATTCCTAAAAAGTCATTTTTAGCGTATTCTATCGCTTCTTCTAATGTTACTGTATCATTATTCATGCTTTTATTTGCTCCTTTCCTATTTTTTATCAGTTCCGCAAACTCTCATTTTTATCTCTTTTCTGCTGATACCAGTTAATAAGAGCAGTTAATTCAACGACCTTTTGCTTTCCGTAATTTTCACTTGGAAAATCTGGTAAATTGAATATGTCTTGTGCTGATTTTAGGCTGATATTTCGCAGTTTTGAGAAGTCTTTTATGGTAATAAATGTAATCATTTTTGACTTGTCCTCTAGTAGTTTTATTTTCTCAAGTAGTTCATCTACTTTTTTTATGTTTAAATCAATGTCTGTGTCTACGTTTACAGTCATTTTAATCTACCTCCTTTTTAAAATAGTGTTGACATTTTCACATACTTGTGTTACAATATGTTAAAATCAAACACAACCATATAATAATACCTATAATATTATTTGTCAAGATAATTGTGTGATTTTATTTTAAAATCTACATATATGTGTAAAACAAGTTTTGTAAGTCTAAAAAACTACATGCTTGTTATGAAAGGAGAATTATGGAAAAAAAGAGAAAAAAAGAAAAAACAGAAGAAGAAATACAAAAAGAAAAAGAATTTAAAGAAAGAATGGAACGTGATGCTAAATTATTTGGTAAAAGAATGATAGCATTAAGAAAAGAAAAAGCAGACAAAGAACATAGAACAATAACCCCAACTACTGCAAGTGAAGAAATAGGAATACATGTAAATGCTTTAAACAACTATGAATATGACCGATTTCCTCAAATTGAACAATTAGTAAAAATAAGAGAATATTACAATGTTTCTTTTGACCGCTTACTAGGATTATCTGAATTAGATAGTGCAGATGAAAAATATAAAGCTATTCATGAAGTTACTGGCTTTTTGGATGAAAATATTGATTTTGTAAAAAATCTAAAAAGCGATAACCCAGACCTTAGTTATCTATTGAATTGTATTCTTAGAGAAGATACATTGCTTAAAGAATTTTTGTCGCATATACAAAATCTCATATTAAAACTTTTAAATAGTTCTTGTGATGACATAGAAGAAACTAGAGAATATGAAATATATAGAATTACTAACATTACAAAAGCTATGGTAGAAAAATTAGTAGAACAGAATATAAAAGGACATTAAAAAGGCTACCACACATAACGAAAAGAAAAAATAAATGTTATATTATTAGTAAAAAACGGAGTAAATCTATGGAAAAAACTAATAATGAAGAAATTTGTAAAAGACTTGGACTAACTGAAAAATCAATAGAGGTATTAGAAGATTTAAAAGCTAAAGGAGATAAAGTAACTACAAATAAAAGAGCTTTTGCAAAAAGAATTGAAACTATTAACTGTTTATTAGAAAATGAAGAAAAATATGGTATTTTGGGGTATATTTCTTTGTTTTTATGGGATGAGTATAAAGGTGTATTTGAAGTATTAGAAATAAATTCTGGGAAAACACTTTGCTTTACCGCTTCTAAACTGCATAATACTTTTATGTTTGACATTGAAAAATCTTTGAATAAATTAAAAGAACATACAAACAACGAAAAAATAAAAAAGTAGAGAATATTTTTGTAAGAGTTTGCGGAACTGATAAAAAATATTCTCTCCTATAGAAAATCAAAAAAGTGATTTCCTTTATATTTATTATAGTATAAAAATCACTTTTTGTAAATAATGAGGAGTGATTTTATTATGGCAAGAAAAAATAAAAATACTAAATCTGTGGGCAATGGAGAAGGCTCACTTTATCATAGTGAAACTTTAAAATGTTGGGTATTCCAATATTATGATACACAAGGCAATAGACAGACTATGAAACAAAGAAAAAAAGAAACAGTAAAAGACTTTAAGGCTAGAGTTACGAAAGTTAAAGAGGAATTAAATACAGGGACTTACATTTGTAAAAGTACCGAAACAGTCGTGTCTATTGCAAAACAACATATTGAAAGCAAACATATAGACGGTATTACAAGTGGTAGAAGTTACAAAAGAGATTTAGAAACACTAGAACAAATAAAAAAGACTTGCGCTAACTTCTGTAATCTTCCTATTCAACAAGTAACTATAAAGCATTTAGAAGATGCAAAAGGCGAAATTAAGCAATATGCGAATAGTGTTATAGACAAAATATGGAGATTATTAGGTAAAGCATTTAGTATTGCTTGTTCTCCTTCAAGAAAAATACTTATATATAACTTGATGCTAGATGAAAATTTAAAGAAGCCAATATCTGTAAAGAAAACACAAAAAGTAAAACCTTTAACACATAAGGAATTTGAAAAACTTAATAGCATTTTAGACAATGAGGAAAGAAACCACCCTTACAGAAATATAGTAAAAATGCAAGGTATATCAGGTATGAGAATTGGAGAAGTATTAGCACGTTCCAAAGACGACTACAACAAAGATACACAACAGTTTGACGTACATAACACTCTAACACAGGACGAACACTATCACGTTATATTAGGAGAACATACAAAGACTTATAATAAGAAAACACAAATAGACGAAGGACAAAGGTATTTACCATTAGACAATAATTTATTTAATGAATTAGTAAATATAATAGAAGAACAATGCGACAAAAAAATTAGAAACATTTACAACTTGTTATTCTGGGACTATGAAAAGAATACATTTGTAACACCTAGCGAAGTCAATTCATGGTTAAAAAGATTAAATGCAAAATATAATATTTGTGCATTAGAACTATCTACTCACAGATTAAGGCATACAGCATTAACTCATTGGAAAGAAATAGGAATAGATTTATCTGCTATACAATATTTAGCAGGTCATGTTGAAGGCTCTGATATTACAGAAGGTGTCTATATTGAAACTTCATTAGATTTTGTAAAGCAACAAGTTGCAAAAATATCATAAAAATAAATCTACTGCATTACTACTGCATTATTTTAAGAATATAAAAGAACTAGAAAGCTTGAAATATAAGCATTTCTAGTTCTTTGTTTTCTGGTGAGCCAGGAGGGATTCGAACCCCCGACCCCAGGCTTAGAAGGCCTGTGCTCTATCCAACTGAGCTACTGACCCATATCTTATAGTGCATTTATTATAATAGCATAAAAACATGTAAGTGTCAATAAATCAGTGTAAAAAAATCAAAAAAGTACATATATCTAACTAAACAATATATAAAATTTTATTTTTTGGAAAATATTTTTTTACAAGTGATGTCATAAAAGTAGAAGCCTCCTCCTTTATATTAGAACGATAACGATATTTTCCTCTGCCACTTCCAACCATAATATCTTTTTGGTAAAGAGAAATAGCATTAGGAAAAGCGTCTTCATTAATTTTAGTATGAACATAACTATATGTCATAAAAATCAATTCAAAAAACACATCTTTTTTCACTTCAGGAGACAATTCATTAGAAAGTTGAAGTAACAATTGCTCATATAATTCCTTCCAATTTTCTACTAAAATAATAGGAGCAATTAAAATACCAACAGGATAACCAGCAGATTTTAGTTTATTGATAGCAACAATACGGTTTTGTAAAGGGGAGGTACCAAATTCTACTTTTTGTATAATTTCCCTTGGATTCATACTCATACGAACAATTACTTTTTCTCTACCATTTATTGTTAAAATAGAGTCAACCATATCAAATTTTGTAGGAAAAGTTAAAAATCCTTTTTTACAATTAGCAAATTGTTCAATTGTCCAAGCCAGATTGCCTGTAATAGAATTTTCTAAAATCAAGTCACTATTACTGCCAATTTCAAATGTTAAAGCTTGAGAACTTTGCATTGCTGTTTTTATAATTTTCCCTAGCATTTGTTCGCGATTTACAAATAAACGTAAATAAGAACACTTGTTATAATGACATACTAAATAGCAATATAGACACATGGCTGTACAGCCAGAAGAAGTATAAGGAACTAAAAAATCCGATACTTTGTGGTTTGGTACGAACTGATGAGTTTTGCGAACACCAATAATTAAATTGCGTTTCAACTTAGGGAAATCAGAATTTTCTTTACTTCTCATTTCAGGTATATTATTGTGATTTTGAATAATAAATTTTGGAATTGCTTCGTATTTATCTAATAACTGTTTTCCAAGTGGATAGTTTATAATAGATTCTTCATAATAAATAGCATTTGGACGAAACATAAAAATCTCCTTTTAGATTATAATTTATAGTAGTATAAGCTGAGAATAAACTTGTTAATATATAGTATAAAAAAATAGGTAGTAATTATACACAAAATGGTGTAAAATAAGAATAACAAATTCGAAAAAGGAGAAAAAATGTGGATAACAAGGGAAAAATTACAATAAAACAAATCATTTGGTACTTTATCATTTTTTCAATAATAGGTTTGATAATAGAAACGATGTTTTGCTTTCTAACAACCGGAATTTTAGAAAGCAGAAAAGGACTTATATGGGGTCCTTTCTGTCCTGTATATGGAGTAGGTGCTGTACTACTAATTTTAATCTTACATTCCTATAAAGAAAAACCTGTTATATTATTTGTATTAGGAAGTATTTTGGGAAATGTAATAGAATATCTATTGAGTTTTTTATTAGAGGCTTATTACGGAACGAGATTTTGGGATTATTCTTATTTAAGATGGAATTTGAATGGAAGAATTTGCATTCTGTATTCGGCATACTGGGGAGTACTCTCTTTTATATTAGTTCGATACCTAAAACAATATATTGATATAGTTATCAATAAAATTCCAAATTCCAAAAAGCTTCATATTATACTCATTGTAGGACTAATAATAGACGGAATTTGTACTGTATGGGCAGTTACATCTTATCAAACAAGAATAGGAATGGAATATTATGATAAAAGAACGCAAACAAACCAAACAAGATTTGAAAAAATAAAGAATAAAATAGAAGAGACATTATTTTCGAATGAAATAATGTTAAAAACATTCCCAAACTTACGATATATTGATAACGAAGGAAATGAATACTATATAAAAGATATCATAAAATCAGATTAGTCTTCTAATTTGATTTTTTCATTCTACGATTTAAAATGTTTTTTACATCATAAAAAGAAGAATTTTCTGTTAATACAATGTCAAAAGAATTTTGGTAAAAATTAAAATTAGCTTCAACATTTTTTTCTAAAAAACCAAAACATAAAGTTTTATTAAGAGCCTTTTTTGAAACCATATGAATATCTTCAATAAAATCACCAAACAACAAAAAATAATCCTTTTTGAAAAGTTGTTGTTTTAAAGAATTTGGTAATAAATCAATTGTCTTATTACAAGTATGGATAATTGGATTAGAAAATGGTAATAAAATATCATCTTCAAAGGTAAAAAAGTTACTTATAATAGAAATATTATTATAGAAGCATTTATGTGATTTTAATACCAATTCAATAACATTTCCAATGCCTGCAGATAAAATAATGACAGGAATATGATTTTGATAGAAAGATAATAGCAATTCTTTTAAACCAGCTCTTAAAGTAATATTACTACAGTTAACACAAGAAACAAGGTTTTGATAAGTCAATCCATATTCATAATATAAATTTAGAACATGAAAATACCAATTATACATATGAGTACTTTTTACATCAAAAGGTAAATTATAGTCCATTTCAATTGGTCCGTATTTATCAAATAATTGATTAGATTGAACACTTAATTTGGGGTTAACAATAGTAGGATTTTGAATAACAGTCCAAGAATCATCACTATCCATAGTAGTCATTGTTTTATCAAAATCCATTAATACAGCAAAATTATTAGAAGAAAAAGAAAAAAGATTTAATCTATTCTCATTTATAAATAACATAGTATACCATCCTATACGGGTAATTGAATTTTTGAATTTTTCTTTTTGGCACGATATAGAGTAAGTTTATTACCAACAACTTGTACAACACAAGAATTAGTAGTAGCAGCAATTTGATTTGCTAAAACTCTATTTTCTTCTGGTGCTGTTTCTAAAACAGATAGTTTTATTAGTTCACGTGCTTCTAAAGCATCATCAATTTGTTTTATTAAATTATCACTTAAACCATTTTTCCCAATTTGAAAAATAGCAGATAAAGGGTTTGCTAAACCTCTTAAAAAAGCTCTTTGCTTACTTGTCATTTTTCTCTCCTTTTATAAATGCAGATACCGTATCAATTTACGGAAATTTAAAGTTTCAGATTGTTTCATATGCAACATTTATTATTTTAGAATACAACTATTATATACCTAAAATGTAACATTAACAACCATTTTAGGTAAAAATAGTAAATTGTTTATTAAAGTAGACTAGTAACAAAATAGAGCAACACACCAATGAGGAGGTAGCTCATAGTACAAGGCAAAAGCATATAAAATCAATAAAATTATAAATTGATAAAAAATGAAATCAAACCATATATACCAAAGAGTAAAAATAATCCACCAGAAAGCAAATGCATTGTTTTTGGAGGCAGCATATGATTTAACCATTTTCCAAATAAAATAGCAATTGCATCACTTGCAATCATTCCGAAAAACAGCACCTAAAACAAGCAGCAATTTAAAAGAAGGATAACTAATGCCAAGACCTAGGGAAGCAAGAAATGTCTTATCTCCAATTTCACCAATTGCGATACTAAAAGCAATAATTAAAATATAGCCAATTGGTAAGCTAGAAATTTGAGATAGAAGTCCCTTCTTATGAGAAGCATTATGGGAGTCATCATCTTTTTGTAGAAGAGTTATAATACCAAAGAACAAAAAAGATAAGTAAGTAGCAAATTGTAATAATAAGTGAAGAAGAGGATTT
Organism: uncultured Clostridia bacterium; assembly: GCA_949935895.1. GTDB lineage: Bacteria > Bacillota > Clostridia > TANB77 > CAG-508 > RGIG8482. The sequence goes on along the minus strand of CATLGL010000010.1, from coordinate 6,167 downwards.
TCAAAATTAGCAATTGCACTACCAAATAAAATAGCAATACCATGGCTAAAAAAAGAGCCTAAACCAACACCTAGTAAAATGCGAAAACTTTTTAATTTAGAAGAAAGAGATAAAACGAGTATTTGTGTTTTATCACCAAGCTCTGATAAAAAAATAAGAAAAAAGGCAAGAAAAAAAGGATAGAAAAAATCCATAAAAAGCACTCCCTCCATTATCTAGTTAATAACTATTCGATAAATTAGAAAATATGACTCTAGACAAAAAACAGCAAAAATAGACATCCGTAAGAATTGTAAATTCTTTGTGAACTATTTCAAAGAAGCATTGAATTTCAAAAATAGACGTGATAGTATCATACAAGAAATAAAAAATTAAGGAGGAGCTAATCTTGATACAAGTAAAAAATGTAACAAAGCAATATGGGGATTTTATTGCAATAGACAACATTAGCTTTCACATTAAGCAAGGAGAAATTGTTGGACTATTAGGGCCAAATGGAGCGGGGAAAAGCACAACAATGAATATGATAACTGGTTTTATAGAACCAACAAAAGGAGAAATTAGCATAGGAGGATATGATATAACAAAAAATCCCAAAAAAGCAAAACAACAAATTGGTTATATGCCAGAAGGAGTTCCACTATACAATGATTTAACAGTAAAAGAATTTATTTGTTATATGGCAGATTTAAAAATGGTTTCTAAAACAGAAAAAAAACAACACGTAGAAGAGGTAATAAAACAGACCAATCTAATAGAGGTACAAAACAAACTAATTAAAAATTTATCAAGAGGATATAAGCAACGTATTAGTATGGCAGGAGCATTAGTATCAAATCCTAAAATACTAATTTTAGATGAACCAACCGTAGGATTGGATCCAAAACAAATTACAGAAATTCGAGAACTAATTAAAAAATTGGGAAAAAATCATACCATTATATTAAGCTCTCATATTTTATCTGAAGTAAGTCAAATCTGCCAAAAAGTTATTATCATCAAGGAAGGAAAAATCATTGCAATTGATACACCAAAAGAATTAGAAAATAAAACAAATCAAAATAAATTCATTAAACTAATCATAGAAGATACAGATAGTAAATTAAAAGAAATTGTAAAAAATATAAAAGGAATCCAAAAGATTGATTTAGTAAAAGACAATGAAGATGGAACAAAAGAATATGTGATTCAAACACAAGGAAATATAGATATCCGTAAGGAATTATTTGCAAAATGTGCTAAAGAGCAGATGACCATCTTTGAATTAAAAACATCAGAAGCAACACTAGAGGATGCATTTATGAAACTCATTCAAACTCAAAATAAGGAGGAGGATAAAACATGTGGGCAATCATAAAAAAAGAAGTAAAAAGTTACTTTTTATCTCCTATTGGATATATTTTTGTAGGCTTATTTTTAGCAATGTGTAGTGTGTTTTTCTACTTAGATGTTGCATATTATGGAAGCTTACAATTTGAGAATATGTTTTATTCTGTAGCGACAGTATTAACATTTATTACTCCTATTTTAACCATGAGAATGTTTGCAGAAGAAAGAAAAGTAGGGACAGAGCAATTACTATATACTTCGCCAAGAAGTATAACAAGTATTGTACTTGGAAAATTTATTGCTAATATATTGGTAATAATAATTACAGAAATTGGTACATTATTCTATTTAGGCATTTTGTATTTCTTTGGAAAACCACACATACAAACTGTTTTAGTAACATTATTCGGATTTTTAATACTTAGTATGGTATACATATCATTTGGAATGTTTGCATCAAGTTTAACAGAAAATCAAATTATAGCAGGAGTCCTTACTATGGCATTTTTCATAATAACATGGTTCTTGCCTAATATTAACGAAATTTTTGCACCATTTTCCTTTATCAATATGTTTAATAAATTTCCGTCAGGACTAATTGCAATAGAAGAAATTGTTACTCTTGTAACATTTACCATATTCTTTATAATATTAACAATTATTGTTTTACAAAGAAGAAAAAGTGTAAAATAGAAAGGAGAAGAAGAAAAAATGAAAAAAATAATAGAAACCATAAAGAAAAAATGGATAAAAGACACACTATCCACCATCATCATGTTTCTACTTCTCTTGGCTTTGGTAATTGGTATCAATGTTTTAACCCAAGCATTAGATATACCAGATATAGATGTTACCAAAAACCAATTATTTACCTTATCAGAAAGTTCGAAAAATCAAATAAAAGCAATTGAAGAAGAAATCAAAATATATTTAATAGGATTTGACGAAGATACCGCTATTGTAGACCTTTCTAAACAATATACAAAGCAAAATAGCAATATCCAAACACAAGTTATAGCAGATATTAACCAAAGGGCAGATTTAAAAGTACGATATGGTATTACGGATGAAACACAACTAATTATTATAGAAACAGCAAAAGACAGTAAAGTATTAACCATAGAGGATTTATATACATATGACTATACCAATTATCAACAAATTGATATTTCAGAAGAAAAAATTACTAATGCAATTGTAGATTTAACAAAACAAGAAAAACCAAAAATATATTTCTTAACAGGACACAATGAATATAGTCTAACAAATGAACTAACCTTATTAAATGCCTATTTAACCAATGAAGTAAATGATGTAAAAACATTAGATTTATTAGTTAATGGAGACATACCAGATGACACAAATTTACTTGTGATTGGAAGTCCGCAAAAGGACTTTATAGAACAAGAAGTAGAACTAATAAATAACTACATAAAAAAAGGTGGAAAAATTTTATGGTTAAGTGACCCAATGCTTACGCAAGCAAGCTTTCCAAACATGCAAAAAATTTTAGACCAATTTGGAGTTACTATTGAGGATGGAATTATATTAGAACAAGACGAAAATAAAATGGCATTACAATCACCAAATTACATTATACCAAATATAGCTACTACAAATGCGACTAAAAATATTGCAACTGATGGAGGAATTTTATTAGTAAATGCAACAAAACTTACACTTGCTAATGATGAAGCATTAGAACAATTAAACATTGATGCACAAGTTATCCTAACGACTTCAAATACAGCATTATTTCGAAAAGAAGTAGCAAATACCTCCCCTAGCAAAATTAGTTCTGACGAAGAAGGAAGTTTTATCATAGGTGTAAAATTAGATAAAACGATAAATCAAGAACAAGAAGAAAAGAAAGCAACTATGTATGTTATCTCAAATAATTTTTTTGTAGCAGACTACCCTGTCAATATAGGAAACAATCAAGTATCACCAATTAGCTTTTATAATAACAAAGACTATATTTTAAATACTATAGCAGAATTAACCGAAAATGAAAATGCAATATCCATTCGAAAAGATACAGGAATTATTGCATATACAGCAACAGAAGCACAAGATAAACTAATAAAACTAGCAATTACAATATTTCCAATTAGTATTATTACAATAGGAATTGTAATATGGATTATAAGAAAAAGAAAGAAATAATGTAATAATAAAATAAAGGACCTTTCATATGATTAGATATGGGAGGTCTTTTATGAAACAAATTTTAAGAATTATTTTTGTCATAATAGGAACGATTATAGGGGCAGGATTTGCATCACGGAAAAGAAATTTATTTGTTTTTTGGAAAGTATCAAGGCTATGGATTATTAGGGATAGCTGTATCATCAATTCTTACAGGATTAATGATTTACAAAGTACTAAGTATTGCCAAAAAAGAAGAAATAAACAATTATCAAGACTTTTTAAGATATCTTCAACCAAATGAAATAATAAGAGAAGTAACACAAATTATAATTCAGTTATTTCTACTCATATCTTTTTATATTATGATAGCAGGATTTAGTGCCTACTTTTCACAAGAATGGGGTATACCTAATTACATAGGTTGTGCTATTATTATCATTTTGTGTTATTTTGTATTAAGAGGAAATATAGAACGACTAATAGAAGTAAATACTTTTTTAATTCCCATTCTAATCCTATTTATCATACAACTTATCTTAAAAAATATAACAGCATTTACACTATTAGAAAAAATCAATACAAGTAACATATATCTACTAGCAATAAAAGATGCCATTATTTATACTAGTTATAATAGTATTATGTTAATTCCGATGTTATTATCATTAGGAAAATGTATCAAACATAAACGTAGTATCATTATTATTGTAAGTATTTGTATCATATTATTAACCATTCTTGCTATATCAATTTTTGGACTTATCTTAAAAATTGATATAGACATAAACAAATTAGAATTGCCCACTGTATATGTAGCGGGAATGATGAACAAAACCTATCAAATTTTATATGGAATTATTATTTTAGTTTCCATTTATACATCAGCAATATCAGCAGGATATGGATTTTTGCAAAAATATCAAAACAAACCAAAACAATATAATAAAATGCTAGTTCTAGTATGTATCATTGCTTTTTTTGTATCAAATATAGGATTTACGAACCTGGTAAATCTCTTATATCCTGTTTTTGGAATATTAGGACTAATACAAATGTTTCAAATCTTAAAAAAGAAGTAAAATATCTTGAAAAAAAGAGAAAAAACTGATATAAAAGAAGAAGTGAAAGGAGCAAAATATGCAAATCAATTGGGATAAAGAAAAAAAGAAACAAATGATGATTATCATAAGTAGCATTATAGTATCACTAATCGTCATAATAATAGGATTCTATATCGGAAATCGAAGTTTCAGGACTTTTTTTGATCGTTATATTTTAAGAAAAGAAGTTACAGAAAATCAAGCTATTAGTATTGATATTAGAGATCAAGAAAATGTAAGTATTTTTGCATTTGATAAATACATTACCCTATTAAATAAAAATAAATTAAGTCTATATACAGCCTCTGGGAAAAAAGAAAATGAGTTAGAAATTAACATTAGTAATGCTCTATATGCAACAAGAAATCACTTTTTAGTAGTAGCACAAAAAGATGGACAAAACTTATATCTAATATCAGAAGGAAATATTTTATGGCAGCAAGAAATAGAAGGGCAAATCCAAAAAGTAAAAGTTAATAAAAATGGATATGTAACCGTTATTATAGTAGGAAGTAGTTACAAAACAATAGTTGCAACCTATAGTCCACAAGGAAAAGAACTATTTAAAACCTATTTATCAACAACTTTTTGCATTGATACAAGTATATCCAATGATAACCAATACCTTGCCATTGCAGAAATTAACACCAGTGGAACCATCATTCAATCAAGCATAAAAGTAATTTCCATAGAAAAAGCACAAAAAGATCCAACCAATTCGGTTGTCAATATCTATAATGCAGCTTCAAACCAACTAATCAAAAGTATCAAATTTCAAGACAAAAACTATTTAGCAGTTATTTATGACAATGAAGTTAAAAGCATTAGTAAAGAAAACGAAGAACAAATGATATCTTTTACAGATTCCAAAATTACATTTAGTAGTATTAAATTAGACAATTATATTGTTTATACAACTGAAAAAAGTGCAGGAATTTTTAATGCAAATACCCAAGTTACTTTTAAACATCTAATAACCAAAAAAGAAAACACATATATAGCAGAAGGAGTTACCAAAGATATAAAAACACATGCCAACTACATTGTACTAAATCTTGGAAGTGAAATTCACTTTGTTACCACTAGCCGGTTGGCTAACGAAAAAATACACCTCTGAAAAAGAGGTAAAAGACATTGTATTAGGAGAAAAAGTAGCAGGAATTGTGTATAAAGATAAAATTGACATTATTAACTTATAAAAAGGAGGAATTATTATGGCAATCGTACTTGATTTAATTGTAATAGCAAGCATTTTACTAAGTACATTTCTTGGGTATAAAAAGGGACTTATTGGAGTTGCCTTCAAAATCGTATCATTTCTTATTGCAATTATTATTACACTCATTTTATATAAGCCAGTAGCAAGTTTTATTATTGAACATACTACATGGGACGATGTAATAGAGCATACCATATATGAGAAATTAGCAGGAGCTAATGTAGAGCAAGGGGAAACCATCAAACAAGAAGAAACAGACTTACCAGGAATTGTAGTAAATTACATCAATGAAGGAATTGAAGATACAGTCAATCAAGCACAAGAAAATATAGCACAAATGGTATCTAAAAATTTAACCCAAAGCATTA
>CATLGL010000009.1 GCA_949935895.1 uncultured Clostridia bacterium | reverse complement strand
CCAATTTTGTAGGAATTGCAAGTGGACCATATAAAGGATTTGCAAGAATTTATTTATTAGCAAATGAAATTGTATCTTATACAGAAGCTAATATTAATCATCATAACCTACAAAATTTAATTGCAGCATATCAAAGAAAAAAGACATTAAACATGGAAGAGATATGGAATATTGGAACATTTTTGCAAATTGCTATTCTAGAAACAATTCGTGGTGTATGCGAAAAAATTTATTCTGTTCAATTACAAAAATACAAAGTAGAAAATATAATAGAAAGATTAGTAGAAGGAAAACCAAAACAACAAATGCATTATCCAATAAAAACAAATGAGAAACATAAAATAACCGAATTTGGAGAAATGAAATATCCATTTATTGAATATATGTCATATTGTCTAAAACGTTATGGAAAACAGGCTTATCGATATTTAGAAATTTTAGAAACCGAAGTTATGAAAATGGGAACAACAGTATCAGATGTTATAAAAAAAGAACATTTTGATATTGCAGTAAGAAAAGTAACTATGGCAAATAGTATTAAAAGTATAAAAGAAATAGGAAGAATTAACTTTTTAGAAATATTCGAAAATATTAATGGTGTAGAAGAGGTTTTAAAACACGACCCAGCAAGAGTTTATGAAAAAATGGATTATAAAACAAAAGCTTATTATCGTAATAAAATAAAAGAAATATCAAAAAGAACTAAAATTTCAGAAATCTATATTACCAAAAAAGCATTAGAATTAGCAAAAGCAGTAAAAGATACAAGTTTAAAAACAGCACATATTGGTTACTATTTAATTGATAAAGGAGAAGAGAAGTTATATAAACTTTTACAAACCAATAAAAAGCCACATCATACCAAAAAGAATGAAAAATGGTATATTTCTACTATATTTATAATTGCTTTTATTTTATCAGGACTTATTACTATATATTTTACAAAACAGTTGCCATTATGGGGAGCAAGCTTAATTGGAATATTTTTGTATATTCCAATAACACAAATCGTAACACAGATGTTACAATTTATATTGGGAAAAATTGTCAAACCAAAACTAATTCCAAAAATGGATTATCTATATGGAGTACCAGAAGAAAGAGCAACAATGGTAATTATCCCTACTATTATTTCTAATAAAGAAAAAGTAATTGAATTAATGAAAAAATTAGAAGTATTCTATTTGGCAAATTTTTCTGAGAATTTATATTTTACCTTGTTAGGAGATGTAACCCCATCAAAACAAGAAATAGAAGAATTTGATGATGAAATAATACAAACAGGAAGACAAGAAGCAAAACGCCTAAATGAAAAATATCCTCAACAAGGAATGGGAAAATTTCAATTTATTTATCGAAAAAGGATATGGAATGAAAAGGAAAACTGCTATTTAGGTTGGGAACGAAAAAGAGGGATGATATGCAATTTAAATGAATTTTTGTGTGAAAAAACAGCAAACCTTTTTCGAGTAAATACAATAGAAGAAGAAAATGAGGCATGTCCTAATATTCGTTATGTTATTACTCTAGATGCTGATACCAATTTAGTATTAAATTCTGGATTAGAGCTAATTGGAGCAGCTTCTCACTTATTAAATGAACCACAATTAAATAATAAAAAGGATGCAGTAATAGCAGGACATGGGTTAATTCAACCAAGAATTGGAATTGATTTAGTATCAGCAAGAAGAAGTTTATTAACACAAATTTTTGCAGGTGCACGGAGGAGTAGATTCTTATACAAATGCTATATCAGATACGTATCAAGACAATTTTGAAGAGGGAATATTTACAGGAAAAGGAATTTATGATGTTAATGTATTTCATACGATTTTTAAAAACGAAATACCATCAAATACAGTATTAAGCCATGATTTATTAGAGGGTTGTTATTTGAGGTGTGCTCTTTCATCTGATATTATGCTATTAGATGGTTATCCTTATCAATATAATTCTTATATGCTTCGACTTCATAGATGGCTTCGGGGAGATTGGCAAATTATGCCATGGCTTTCTAAAAAGGTAGTAACAAAGCAAGGAGAGAGCAAGCCAAATCCATTAGGAATATTATCTAAATTTAAAATTCTAGATAATTTAAGAAGAAGTTTAGTTGAAATTATGCTTGTCATTACTTTTTTTATGTTATTAGTATTTTCTAAAATATATACTATTAGTATATGGCCAGGAATACTGGTTTTATTGGTAACAGTCTTATTGCCAACTCTATTAGATTGGTGTAGTTATGTGGTCAAAAAAGAAACAGGAAATCATAATCATAAATATTTTGTAAAAACCATATCTGGGTTAAAAGCGAGTTTACTAAGAGGAATCTTAGAGATTAGTTTTTTACCACATAAAGCCTATATATCTGCAAATGCTATTATTAAAACAATTTATCGAAGCAAAATATCACACAAAAATTTATTAGAATGGATGACAGCAGAAGAAGCAGAAAAAAATGCAAAAATAAGCTTTTTTTCGTATTATCAGTTTATGCTGGCGAATGTAATCATTGCCCTTATTACAGGATATTTAGGTTTTCAAACTTCAATATCAATATGGTTATATATTATAGGAATATTATGGCTAATCGCCCCAGCAATTGCATGGTATATTAGTAAAGAAAAAATTCCTATTCCAAAAGTAAAAGAGCTTTCCAAAGAAGAAATAGAGTATGTTGTAGAGGTAGGAAGAAAAACATGGAGTTTTTTTGAACAATATATGAAGCCAGAAAACAATTTTTTACCACCAGACAATTATCAAGAGGATAGAACCCCTAAATTAGTAAAAAGAACCTCATCCACCAATATTGGCTTAGGACTTATTAGTATTATATCAGCTTATGATTTGGGATATATTGAACAAAAAAAGGCAATCATGATGCTTGAAAATACGCTATTTACGGTAGAAAAGTTAGCAAAATGGAATGGACATTTGTATAATTGGTATCATACAGATACTTTAAAACCATTGTTACCAAGATATATTTCTACGGTTGATAGTGGAAATTTTGTCGGTTATTTATATATTGTAAGGGACTTTTTAGAGAATATAAGTAGTTATCAAGAAGAAAAAATTGACAAAAATCAAATACAAAATTTAATACAAATTGTAGAAAATTTAATCTTTCAAACAGATTTTAGCTATTTATATGATAAAGAAAAACGTCTTTTTTCAATAGGATTTCATATAGAAGAGAATAAATTAACAGATTCTTATTATGATTTGTTGGCATCAGAGGCACGACAAGCAAGCTTTGTAGCAATTGCAAAACATGATATTCCTTCAAAGCATTGGCAAAATTTAAGTAGAACCTTAACAGCGGATAAAGGATATAAAGGACTCATTTCTTGGTCTGGAACAGCATTTGAATATTTAATGCCTAACATCAATATGCGAAAATATGAGGGAAGCTTATTAGATGAATCTTGCCGATTTATGCTAATGAGTCAAAAAGAATATGCCACGAGATTGGGTATACCTTGGGGAATTTCCGAAGCAGCATTTAATTTAAAAGATTTAAATTCGAACTATCAATATAAAGCCTTTGGAATACCGTGGCTTGGATTAAAAAGAGGATTAGCAGATGAAATGGTGGTTAGTGCATATGGAAGTATTCTTGCTATACAAGATGAACCACAGCAAGTGTATCAAAATATGAAAAAGTTAGAGAGCAATCATATGTTAGGACAATATGGATTTTATGAGGCAATTGATTATACACCAGCAAGATTAAGATTAAACCAAAAATACGAGGTAGTAAAAACATATATGGCACATCATCAAGCCTTAATTTTACTTTCAATTAACAATCTTATGAACCATAATATTTTACAAGAACGATTTATGGAAAATTCAGAAATAAAAGCAGTAGATATATTGCTACAAGAGCGTATGCCAGAGGATGTAATTATTACAAAGGAGAAGAAAGAGAAGATAGAGAAATTGAAAAATATTGATTATGAAAATTATACTCAACGAGTTTATACAAAAGATAATGGAGGGTTGCAACATTTTAATACCATATCCAATGAAAATTATACGATTTGTATCAATGAAAAGGGAGAAGGATTTAGTAAATATAAAAATATATTTGTTAACCGTTATAAATCTACATCAGATACTTTTCAAGGAATTGGTATTTATATAAAAAATATTCGAACTAAGCGAATTTGGGCAACAGTGGATAATACAGGTATTGCCAAGCCAGATAAAAAAGAAGTGCACTTTTTACCAGATCAAGACCAATTTAATCGAACTGATGAAAATATTATTACAACCTGCCATATTATTACAGCACCAGAAGAACCTGTAGAAATTAGAAGTCTAAGCTTAGAAAATATTGGAGAGATAGAAGAAACATTAGAAATATCTAGTGTATTTGAACCAATATTATCAACAAAAGAGCAAGATTATTCCCATATGACATTTAATAATTTGTTTTTAAAATATGAATATTTAGATAATACCAATTCCATTTTAATAAAACGAAATAAAAGAGGACAAAATTCAGAGATTTTTTTAGGAGTTAATTTTTCAACTAATCATGAAACAGTAGGAGAATTAGAATATGAAATTGACAAAGAACGTTTTAATGGAGGAGTATTACTAGGAATTCCTAATATGATAAAAAATTCTATTCCATTTTCTAAAAAATTAGGCTTAACAGTAGACCCAATTGTCGCTCTAAAGCGAACCATCTGCATAAAACCAAAGGAAAAGGTTACTCTAAATTTAATTATTACTATGTCAGAACAAAGGGAAATTGTAGAAGAAAATTTAAACAAATATGTAAGTTCTGAAAATGTAAAAAGAGCATTTGATTTATCAAAGGTTCGTATTGAAGAAGAGGCAAGATATTTAGGAATAAAAGGAAAGGATATTGAAATTTATCAACAATTACTATCATATTTAATTGTTCAAAATCCATTAAAAAATTTGCAAAAACAGATACAAAATAAAACTTACTATGTAAAAGATTTATGGCAATATGGTATTTCAGGAGATTTCCCAATTTTACTAGTGAAAATAAAAGATGTTAATGATGGTTATGTCATGCAAGATATTTTAAAAGCATTTGAATATTTTAAAGTAAAAAATATGGATATTGATTTAGTGATTTTAAATGAAGAGGAAAATGTATATGAACGCTATGTAAAAGAAATGATAGAAACTGAAATTCTAAATCGTCATTTAATGTATTTACGAAATCAAAGAGCGGGTATTTATTTGTTAAATGCAGATGAAATAGAAGATACTAGTATACTAGAATTTCGTGCTAATTTTATTATAGATACTCATTCAGGAAATTTAAAAACAATTTTAAAAGACTTAGAAGAAGATTATTTTGACAGTATTAAACAAATAGAAAAAGAAGAAGTAGAAAAAATTGTACCACCTAATTTAGAAAAGAAAAATAATTTAATCAATATGGAGGAATTATCATATTACAATGAATATGGTGGTTTTAAAGAAGAGGGAAAAGAATATGTTATCAAAATGACGAAAAATGTTAAACCAGAGGTTGCATGGAGTCAAGTGCTTGCTAATCCTAATTTTGGAACTATTGTTACTACTAACAATTCTGGATATACATGGTATCAAAATAGTCGATTAAATCGTATAACAGAATGGAATAATAGCCCAAGCTGTGATATTCCTTCCGAAATTATTTATATAAAAGATAAAAAATATGACCAAACTTGGACCTTATGTCCATATCTAAACCAAGATGAAGAAGAATACTATATGACCTATGGGTTTGGTTATAGTAAATTCAGTACCATTAGACTAGGATTACTGCAAGAACAAGAAACATTCGTACCAATACAGGATAATGTAAAAATATCCATTATTCGCTTAAAAAATATTTTGCCAGAAAAAAGAAATTTAAAAATGGTATATTATTTAAAGCCTGCTTTAGGGGAGGATATTCTAAAAAGTGATGGCTATATTGGTATTCATTTTGATCAAGATAAAAATATGATATATGCCAACAATTATTATATGTATGATTTAGAAAAATCTAATATATATGTATCTTCTAGTTTAAATATTAAGGCATATACAGGAAACAGACAGCAATTTATTGGGACAGGAAATCTTCGTATGCCACAGATGTTACAACAAAGAAAATTAAATGATGAAAATGGGCTTGGAAATTCTAATTGTATTGCAATTCAAATGGAAGTCGAATTAAAAGCCTTTGAGGATAAAGAAATTGTTTTAATATTTGGTTCAGAACAAACAAAAGAGAAAATGCAACAAGTAGCATATCATTATACCATTGTTGAAAATGCCAAACAAGAATTAGAAAAAACAAAAGAGTATTGGAGTAATTTATTAAAAAGAGTACAAGTAAAAACACCAGTGGAGTCTATGAACATTCTACTAAATGGATGGCTTAGTTATCAAACAATTACAAGTCGTCTATGGGCAAAATCTGGATTTTATCAATCAGGACGGAGCTTATGGATTTAGAGACCAATTACAAGATACTATGGGAATTAAATATATAGAACCCCAATTTATGAAGCAACAAATTTTAAAACATGCAGCTCATCAGTTTATAGAAGGAGATGTAGAGCATTGGTGGCATGAAGAAACTAAAAAAGGAATTCGTACTAAATTTTCAGATGACTTATTATGGCTTGCCTATGTAACAGCAGAGTATATAAGAATTACAAAGGATTTAAGTTTACTAGAAGAACAAGTACCCTATGTAGAAGGACAAAGTTTAGATGAAAACACAGATGAAAATTATGACTTACATCCTGTAAGCCAAAAGCAAGAAGATATTTATACTCATTGTATTAGAGCAATAGATAAAGCCATTTGCTTAGGAGAACATGGTATTCCTAAAATTGGTTCAGGCGATTGGAACGATGGATTTAGTACTGTTGGAAATAAAGGAAGAGGAGAAAGTATTTGGCTTGGATTTTTCTTGTATGAAGTATTAAACCGTTTTATTCCAATTTGTGAAATAAGACAAGATGATGAAAAAAAGAAAAAATACCAAAAAGTACAAGAAGACTTGAAGAAATCCCTAAATACAGATGGATGGGATGGAAGATGGTATAGAAGAGCCTATATGGATGATGGAAATATTTTAGGAAGCATTCAAAATGAAGAATGTAAAATAGATAATATTGCACAAACATGGTCTGTCATTTCTGGTGCAGGAGATAATGACAAAAAGTACATTTCAATGGAAAGTCTAGAAAATTATTTAGTAGATAAGCAAAATGGAATTATTAAATTATTAGATCCTGCCTTTGAAAAAAGTTCACTAGAACCAGGCTATATAAAAGCATATTTACCAGGAGTAAGAGAAAATGGAGGGCAATACACACATGCAGCCGTATGGACAATTATTGCAGAAGCCATCTTAGGATTTGGTGATAAAGCTACAGAATATTTTAGAATGATAAATCCGATAGAGCATTCTCGAACAAAAGAGGCCGCAGCACGTTATAAAGTAGAGCCATATGTAGTAGCAGCAGATGTGTATGGTGTAGGAAACCTTGCGGGACGTGGAGGTTGGACATGGTACACAGGGTCTTCTAGTTGGTTATACAAAGCAGGAATTGAATATATTTTAGGATTAAAAATTGAAAATGATATGTTATCAGTACGTCCAGCCATTTCTTCTGCTTGGAAGGAATATACCATTCGTTATGAATATAAAACAAGTGTATATCATATTAAAGTAAAAAATCCAAATGGAAAAAGTACAGGAGTTGAGCGCTTTATAGCTGATGGAGAAGAAATACCACAAAAACAAATTAAGTTAATTGATAATGGTAAAATTCATGAAATAGAAGTCATTATGTAAAAAAGAAGAGTTATCTCTTCTTTTTTACATATGTCTTAAATGGACACATAGTTCGAAGTATTTCATTGTATTACAGAAATTAAGACAGATGTACGAAATGAAATGAGTTACATATGTCTTATATGGACACATAGTTCGAAATATTTCATTATATTACAGAAATTAAGACAGATGTACGAAATGAAATGAGTTACATATGTCTTATATGGACTCATACCTCGAAATATTTCATTATATTACAGAAATGTCAACAAAATGTAAAATAAGACAAAAAATGAAGTTCCGTAAAGGAAAAATAAACAATAGAGCAATGTAGGAAAAAATCCCCATTTACTTAGATAATATTGGTAGATATAATATATATATAAATAATATAAGTAAAAAAGAAGGGAAAAACTATGAAGGAAAAAATACGTTTAATCAGTATCATCAATATTATCATCTTACTAATACAAGTAATACTACCAATATGTTCATTTGGAGCAAGAGGAGATGTCAATCAGTATATAAAAAATACCACAGGTATTCAAATACCACCAATGCAAATATATGCATGGCATGGTTCATGGGGAGAAAGTGATACAAATGAAAAATCTAATACATTTATTGCTGGAACAGGTCAAAAAGCAAAACTAATTGGTCTTTTTTCAAGATGTACCAATGGAAATTTTGGCGAGCGATATGAAAATTTTGAGAATTGGGAATATCAATGTGAGAACTATGATAATACAGTTACATTAAGATCCTCAAATCAAATTTATTTAGTAAAAGGAGGCTCATATCGTTTCACATACTATATAGCAGGTTGTAATGAATCAAAATCCAGTTTAGCAGTTTATTTAAATAAAGATGGTAATAAAGATACTGTATATGGAGGAGATATTGCGAGAACTTATACAGATGTAGCTGATAGAAAAGAGCAAGGACCTATTAATCACTCTATTACTGTTGATGAAACAGGATGGTATACAGTAGAAATACAAGTACGTCGCTGGGTTATACATGTAAATTGCGAAACAAGTGGTCATCCTGAAGATTATATAGATGATCTTGTAGGAGGTTTTATACTAAATGATTATGCAGATAACCCATCATATAATATAACATACGACTATGCAACTAATGGAGGAAGTAGTGCATCAAAAACGACTGCACCAGTAACACCAGGTGCACAAGCAGATTTAAGTGTAACAGCAACAAAACCAGGTTGGACACATGTAGGATGGAGTACTACTGCAAATACAACCACACCATTAACAAGCTATACACCAACAGGAGATGTTACCTTGTATGCCATATATAAAAAAGACCTAACAGGTACATTCATCGACTATAGTGGAACAAATAGAACCACAAGAACCCAAAGTACCACCATATATAATAATCAAACATCAGGAGTTATCACAGCACCAAATGGAAATGCATGTACAGGATGGGAATGGCGTGGTTGGAGTGGAGCAGAAGTAACAGCAGGAAATGCCAATGTTGCAACACAAAATGGAGGAAATATTACCTTAACAGATAATCAAACCTTTTATGGGTTATACCAACAAACAATAGGAGTCATATATAATGGAAATGGAGGAACCACACCAGATAGAAGTAATGGAACAAGATACTTTAACAGTGCAGGAAACTATGCAGACCCATCTATTACCATTACCAACACCATACCAACAAGAACAGGATATGAATTCCTAAACACATGGAACACCAACCCAAATGGAACAGGAAGCACATACAATAGAGGAGTAGCATATACCTTCTCAAGTAATGTAACCGTATATGCACAGTGGAGACTCATCACCCATAACATAAATGGAAGTGTCATCTGGAATGACCAAAACAACAAATACTCATCAAGACCAGCCAATGTAACAGTAACCTTAAATAGAACACCAACCACAGGAGTGGTAACAGCGCTACCAGGACCACAACAAGTAACAGGAAACTACAACTTCAGTGGAGTACAAACCTATGATACCACAACAGGAGGAAGATATAACTATACCGTAAGCCAAAACTCAGTAATACGGATACAAAACTACCATCAATGGATACAACATCATAAATGACCTAATCACACCAACTTATACATCAAAAGTAAGTTATGAAGCAGTAGACACATACAATAACCAATACCTAAAAAACGGAAAAATAAAAGTAAAAGCAAGTGTAGAAAACACCAATGACAACACCTATCCAGAGTTAGGATTAAACAATGGAGTAGTAACCTTCCAAATCGACAATGACATAACAATCGAGCCTAACACCCTAATCATCTACTATACCAACAACACAACAGGAACGAGAAAAAAAGTAACCCAATATAGCCTAAACGGAAACACCATAACCGTAGACTTTGGAGACAACAAAATAAGCAAAATAAAAGACAAACTAGAAATCGAAATCATAGGAACCGCAAACCAAATCAAAAACTACAACTCTACCATTAGACTAAACGGAAACCTACGTTCCTACAACGGACAAAACACCAACATCAACCTAGGTGAACTAACCAAAGCACAAAACCAAGCAGTAGTACAATACCAAATGCCAAAAGCAAAACTAAGACTCATGAAAAAAGACAGCATCACAGAACAAAACCTAACAGACGCCACTTTCACCTTGTATGAATGGAATGGAAGCCAATATATAGAAAAAGAAACCATAAGAGACGAAAACCAAGATGGCATTTATGAAACAAACACCTATGAATGGAATAAAACAACAGGGGGAAAATACAAACTAGTTGAAACAGGAATTCCACAAAACCATAAAAACCTAAACTTCAGTATGGAATACACCATAAACCAATTAACAACAGGGGACTACATCATCACACCAGACTATGACAACAACTCTTACCGAATCACATACGGAATTAGAACCCCAGACGATTTCGATAGACAAAATGGAGTAGTCGAAAACGAGCCATATAAAGTAAAAACAAAAATCGAAAAAATCGATAGTCAAACCAAAAAACAAATCGTACAAGACGCAAGCTTCACTATCTACGAATGGAACAACCAAACCAATCAATACCAAGAATACATAAGCAAAACCAATGGACAAAAAGTAGAAATGAAAAGACAAGAAGATGGGACATACCTATCAAGCCAGTGGCTATACTACACAAAACAAAACGAGGGAAGGTATCGAATTATCGAAACCAAAGCACCACAAGGATATGGAGCAGACTATGAAAACATCGAAACGAAACAAAAAAGAACATATGACCTAAACATAAAAGAAATTGTAGAAACCCGGAAACTACAAAGGACAAAGTGTAACAAACGAAGCCACCATCAACATAGGAAACAATGGAGAAAAATTAGAAAACACAAGAGTACTAAACAAAATTGAGGTTACCAAGTTAGACCAAGAAAACCAAACCACAACCCCACAAGGAGATGCGTCATTAGAAGGAACCATCTATGAACTATATGCAAGAGAAAAAATCTATCATCCAGACGGAATCACCGCAAACTATGAAGAAGAAACAGCATTGTTATATAAACCAGGAGAACTAGTAGACACCCAAAGCATCAACCAAGAGGGAAAACTAATCTTCCAAAACCTAGAAAGTGGAAAATACTACATAAAAGAAAAACAAGCAGGAGAAGGATACCTAATAGACGAAACAGAATACGAAGTAGACTTAAGCTACCAAAACGAAGAAAAGCATGAAATTGAAGCCATCCGAACACTAGAAGAAAAAGTACAAAAGCAAGCATTTCAAATTTTAAAACTAAACCAAAAAGAAGAAACCGAATATGAAGAACTAAAAAATGCAGGATTTAGCATTTACCAAATCAGTAAGTTAAGCATTGTACAAGAAGGAAAAATCAAACGAATCACAAAAGACCGATATGAACTAAAAGACGAGCAAGCAAAGAAAAATAAGGTGTTAACAGACAAACAACAACCAGATGGCTCATACAAACTAATGGATTTAATTGATTACTATTACCTAAAAGCAAATAAAGAAGAAACAGAAGGACAAACATACAATCCATATGACCTAACAGGAGAAAGCACAGTCACAAACTATCAAAACGGAATGGAAGGACAAAGCATACCAGAGTTAACCACCAATCAAGAAGGAGACTTAGTAAGTCCAGAACTAGCCTATGGAGAATACATCATCATAGAAACGAGTGTACCAATAAAATATAGCCCAGCAAGACCATTTATTGTAAGTATCGAGACAGACTCAAGACAAACCCAAAAACTAAGATACATTGTAGACCCAAACTTTGAAGCAAAAATAAAAATCAACAAAATCGATGCTAATACCAAGAAAAACATTATACAAAAACAAGCAAGATATGTTATAAGAAACCTAGAAACCAACCAACTACAAACGAGCAAAACATGGACAGCACAAGGACGGATACCAAGAAAAAGGAACTTATGAAAATCCATATACAACAGGAGAAGAAGGATACTTAATCACACCAATTGCCCTAGGAATTGGAAGATATGAAATAGAAGAAATTGAAGCACCAAATGGATATGTATTAAACGAGCATGAGACAAACCCAAAAAGAAAACTACAATTTGAAATCATAGGAAACACAGCATACCATATAGATGAATATTTAGGAGAAAACATCATCATACAAAACCAAGAAAATGAAGCCCAAGTAGGACAAATAACCATACAAGCAAAAGGAGAATTCATCAAAGAAATCATTCTAAACCAAGAAGGAAAGCCAGAAATCAGCTATGAAACAGGAAACATCCGAGGAGCAGTATATCAAATCATAGCAGAGGAGGACATCCAAAGCCAAGATGGACAAACCCTGTTATACAAACAAGGAGAAATCGTACAAACCATCACCACCAACCAAGAAGGAAAAGCCATAGCAAGTAAGCTTGCACAAGGAAAATACATCATCAAACAAAAAGAAACAGGAATTGGATTTAGCAAAAATGAAGAAGAAAGACACCTTGAAATCAAATATGGAATCAACACCCAAGACCAAGAAGAAGGAACAAACCAATGGAAACAACAAGCCCAAACCACACCAATCCGATACTATGAAGAAAACTTTGAAAACCAAAGACAAACCCTAGGAATTCAAATTCAAAAACAAGACGAAGACACAAACCAAGCATTAGAAGGAGCGGTATTTGGAATCTACACAAAAGAAGCCATCCAAGGAAAAAATGGACAAACCATTGTAGAAGCAAACACAAAAATAGAAGAAAAAACAAGTGACAAAGAAGGAAAAGTAATCTTCAGTAACAACCTACCACAAGCAAACTACTACATAAAAGAAGAAAAAGCACCATCAGGATATGTCAAAAACCCAAGCCCAATGGAAATCGACGGAGGATATCAACAAAACCAAACCGAACACGTACAAATAACCAAGCAATGGAAGAACCAAAAAACAGGAATCCAAGTAGAAAAGCTAGATGAAAAGGGAGACTCATTACCAGGAGCTATTCTTCAAATAAAAGACAAAGAAGGAAACATCATCGAGCAATGGGAAAGCAGTGACACCCCACATAACATAACAGGACTAGAAGCAGGAAAAGAATACATCATAGAAGAAATCAAACCAGCCCAAGGATATGTCACAGAAGAAGAAACACACATCATCATAGGAGAGGATGGACAAATACAAGGGTGGACAGGAAACCTAGTACAAATCCCAGGAACCACTACCAAACTAGAAATCGAAATCAAAGACCCAGACAGCAAACAAGCAATACCAGGCATCGAGGTTGAAATCTATAAAGTAGAAGAAAAAGAAGATGGGAAAAAAGAGATAGGAGAAAAAGTAGGAGAATACATCACCACCCAAGAAAACAAAATCATCGAAAAACTACCAATTGGAGAATACGTCATCAAAGAAAAACCAAACCAACAAAACCTATTAAACCAAGGATATGTAACAGAAGAAGACCAATATGTAACAATAGAAAACAAACACGAAGTTCAAAAAGTAAGTATTGAGCAGCCAGTAAGCAAAATAGAAATTGAACTTATCGACAAAGACAGCAAACAAAAAATAGCAAACATCCAAATGGAAATCTACAAAATAATAACAAAAGAAGATGGAAGCAAAGAAATAGGAGAAAAAGTAGGAGAATTCACCACCCAAGAAGAAAACTACAAAACCCAAAGACTACCAATTGGAGAATACGTAATACGTCAAAAACCAAACCAAAAAGAACTAGAAGACAAAGGATACATCACAAACCAAGATACCTACATCAATGTAAAAGATCAAAAACAAATTCAAAAAACAACAATCGAACAAGAGGTAAGTAAAATAGGAATCAGGGTAATAGACAAGCAAACCAAGGAGACTGTAAAAGGAGCCAAACTAGAAATCTACAAAGCAGAAATCATCAAAGAAAAAACAATCGATGAAATCACAGGGCAAGTCATCCAAGGTGCCATCACAGGAATATTAGGAGAAGACACCCCAGAAACACAACAAGAAAAAGAACAAACAGAAAACGAAAACATCAAGATAGGAGAAAAAGTAGGAGAAATCACAACACAAGAAGAAGCAAGCATAGTAACAAAGCTAGGAATGGGAGTCTATGTCATAAAAGAACAAAAAGAAGGAATCATTGAACAAGGATATGTAAGAATGGAGGACCAAACCATCCGAGTAGAAAACAAACAAGAGGTTCAAACCTTCCTACTAGAACAAGACAGAACAAAAATAGCAGTAAGCTTACTAGACAAAGAAACCAAGGAACCAGTCATAGGAGGAGTATTAGTCATAACCGACAAGCAAGGAAAAGAAATCACACAAAGCTGGGTAACAAACGGAAACAAACACAAAATCGAAAAACTACCAGTAGGAGAATACTACCTAGAACAACTACAAGCGCCAACACAAAAAGGATATGTCAAAACCAAAAAAATAGCATTTGAAGTAAAAGAAATGAAAGAAACACAAGAAGTAGAAATGTTACAAGACTATACCCAAATACAAATAAAACCAAAAGATGAAGAAACAGGAGAGGAAATAAAAAAAGACATCGAGCTAATCATCAAAGACAAAGACGGAAACGAAATAGGAAAAATAACACCAGAAGAAATAGAAGACATACTAGAACGTTTACCAGTAGGAGAATATGTAGTAGAAACCAGTAAAGTGCCATATGGATACAAACCAGGAAAAGTAACCATAGAAATAAAAGACAAACAAGGAATCCAAATCTATGACAACCTAAAACTAGAAAGAGAAGAATTCGACCTATCTGTAGAAAGCTATGTAGAAGAAATCAAAAGAAATGACAAAACCGAATACAAAAACAAAAAACAAGAAAAAAGCACACAAAAAGTAGACATCAAGGACAAAAACATACCAACAGAGCAAATCGAAATACGATACAAAATACAAGTAAAAAATGAAGGAAAAATAACAGGACAAGTAGGAAAAATAGAAATAAAAATACCAGCAGGAATGAAATATATCCAAAGTAACAACAAAAGTTATTGGAAAGAAGAAAACGGAAAAATCATCACAACAGACCTAAAAGGAAGAGACATAAAGGAAGGAGAAGAAGCAGAAGCAGAACTAATACTAAACTGGAAAAACGGAATAGAAAACTTTGGAACAAAGCAAATAGAAGTAGAAATCAAAGAAACCAAAAGTGATATAGGGTTCAAAGAAACAAACATAAACAACAACAAAGCAAAATCACAAGAAGTAATAATAGGAGTATCAACAGGAGAAATGAACCTAGTATACACCTGTTGGGGATTACTAGCAATACTTATTATTGTAGAAATCGTATTAAGTAGAAAAACAAAAATAAAGAAATTCGGAATAAAAGATAAGACATTAAAGTACAAGAAATAGGGGAAAAAAGGAGTCTCTAAATGGAGGCTCCTTTTTAATATTTAGATTGTAATTTTATATTAAATACCTTTTTATTAAAAAATATAAAACAAAAACTTATTCTTCAGAAATAGGATTGTTGGTTTCTTCTACTTTGCTAACATTAGTATTATTAGATAAAGATTCATAGAAACAAACAAAACTAACCATAATATAAGGAGCTAACCATAGTAATCCAATATATAAGGTAAATATCGATAAAATAGCCCATCCAACAAAGGTAAGACCTAACCAGAAAAAGCTCCAACGATTTCCCCTCATCATAGATTCGCTCATTTCCACAATTTCTTTTCCAGATTTGTCTGGATTATCATATAAAACATAATAAGATAAAGCATATAAATATCCTTTTACAATTGCATAAATAATAGAAGCAATATATCCAATTAATCCAACAATAGCAAGTGTACCAAAGCCACTAAAAGAAGAACCAATTCCATAATGATAAAGTAAAACAACATCATATATAGAACCGACTAATTCCTACTATAAATAGAATAATAAAAATAATAACAAGCACAACGGGAACAATCATTTTTAAAAGCATGCTGCCAAACACACCCCATACTTTACCAAAATGTGAAAATCCAATATTCAAAAAATCGGTATAAGTGATATCTTCATTTCTTTTCAATTTTATAAAAGAAACTAAAAATCCAAAACCAATTGGAGCAGAAATAATAAATTGTGCAATTGGTCCAATAACAGGAATTAAATTCAATAAAAAGCTAATGACAAAAACAATGACAAAATAGCATAGAGTAAGAAGAGCTGCTTTACCCCATTTTCCTCTTAAAGCTTCACGAGCATTTGCTCTTAATTCTGATGATACCATAAAACCATCCTCCTTCATTTTACGTATTTCGACTTAATAGTACATTACTTTCAATAATATGTCAATATAAAAATGTTAAAAAAATAGATAGATAAGTAAATACCTGTACTTTCTATCTATATATATGTAAAAGGATAATTATTTATACCTTGTTTGAATATCTTCAACTTCATCATAATGATGTTCTAAAATGTCTAAGAAGACATCAGCAATATTTGGATCAAACTGTGTACCTTTACATTTTTTAAATTCTTCTATAACAGTTTCAATAGGTAGAGCATCACGGTAAGTTCTTTTAGAGGTCATAGCATCAAAAGTATCTGCAACCGCTGCAATACGAGCAAAATAAGGAATATCTTCTCCTTTTAATTTTCCGAGGATATCCAAAACCATCATATTTTTCATGATGATGTTTTACAATTGGAATAATATTTTGGAAAATAGTAGCGCTTGATAAAATATGTGCACCAATTGTTGGATGATTTTTAATTTCAGAATATTCATCATCTGTCAACTTTCCGCTCTTTTAACAAAATACTATCAGGAACACCAATTTTACCAACATCATGGAATAAACCACCAATTTGAAGAATTTTTAAATCAGTAGCTGATAAACCTAAGTATTTACCAATCAAAACACTATATTCTGAAACACGATCAGAATGACCACGAGTATAAGTATCTTTTGCTTCAACAGTATAACGTAATGTTTGAATACTTTCCATATAAGCACGTTCTAATTGATTATAAGTATCTTTTAATTTATCATTCATTTCCTTAATCATATTCATTTGAGAAATTGCTTTAATTCCAGATTCAATTAGCAATAATAACTGGTCAAATTTATCACTCTTTTCACAATAACCTTGAATATCGAGTCTACGAATTGTTTCTAGTGGTGGGGCTAAATCTTTGTGCCCAGTCAATAATAAAATATATAATTCTTTATTAAATTTTCGAATTTCTTCAACCACTTGATCTCCATGGATTGGTGTCATAATAAAATCTAAAAGCATTAAATCAAAATGTTCATTTTTTACCCTTTCAATTGCTTCTAAAGGATCTGTCACACCTGTAAATTCATAGCCAGAACGTTTCAAAAAAATAGAAAGAGAATCAATAATACCTTCTTCATCATCAACGACAATGATTTTATAGCCATTAGAAGGATGTTCTAAATTTCCTTTTCTCATAATTTCACCTCATATTTTTTATCTATGTACCTATTATATGCGTAAAAACAAAGAAAAGCAAGACAAAAGCAAGAAAAAGATGGAAGATTGACAAAATTTTAGAAAAAAGTAACCTAATAGAATTTTATACTAGAAAGTATAAAGTTCTTATTAGGTAATAAAACATTAAATAAAAATAATTTATTATAAAGGAAGGATAATATGAAAACTAGTTCCTTTATCAAGTTCAGATTCGAAAGTCATATTACCATTAAAGTGACCACGAATAGTAGAATAAGACATAAATAATCCTAAACCAGTACCATTTTTTCCTTTTGTAGTAATCATTTCCTTAAACAATTTATCTTTTACTTCTTGTTTCATGCCACAACCATAATCTTTAATAGAAATGGTGATAGAATTAGATTTTTTTTCTATTACAAGATCAATCGTTTCATTTGGCTTTCCATTATAAGCTTGAATTGCATTAGAAATTAAATTATTAACAACCTGAACAAGGCTATTTACATTTCCCTTTAAAATAAAGTCACCGTCCACATCATTATGAACATTTAATTCAATCAATGCATTTTTTAATTCATGTCGCATTAAAATATTGATACGTTTAATCAATTCCTCCACTGTAAAATTATCTTGCTCATCCTCTGATAACGTAACAGCTTGACCTTTTACGGCAGTAATAATATCAGACATGTAAGAAGTATGAGTCTTAATTTTTTCAATCCATTGATTCATATCACGAGCAATATCATGATGGTCAGTACTTGTAACATCTGGATCATCAATAGAAGTATCATATTCCTTAGTTAAATCGCTTAAACCTTCAGCGGCTCCTGCAATAGACATAATAGGAGTCTTTAAGTTATGAGCAATACCACCAACAAGTTGACCAAGAGAAGCAAGACGTTCTTTTTCCACTAATAAATCTTGATTTTCTCGAATGATATTCATATCCTCAATATGCTGAGTAATATCTTTAAACAAAATCAAAATTCCTAAAAATTTTCCATTATTAGTAATATTATTGATTTCAATATTAAAATATTTATGTAATGACTCAAAATATTTTTCAAAAGCAAAAGTTTCTGAAGAATGTTTTGCTCTATTTAATGTTAGGACTAATTCATCAATATCGATATTTGTATTTTCTAACAATTTACTAAAATCCTTGTTTCGTACATCATTAGCACGAAAATGGAAGATATTTAAAAAAGTTTCGTTAAAATCAGTAATAATATTATTTTCATCAATAACAAGATAACTATCTGACATACGGTCTACTATTTTTTGTAATGCAATAGGAGAAAATTTCAAAAAGTCAAATTTAAATACTGCAAATGCATAACATGAAACTCCAAAAGTAAAAGAAATTGGTGTAATATAAATAGACATAGATATTATTTTAAAACTTCCTAATAAATTTATTACTAAAGGAATTATAGTTCCTATAACAATCCATAAAGAC
>CATLGL010000008.1 GCA_949935895.1 uncultured Clostridia bacterium | reverse complement strand
ATTATTTTGATTTAAACATTTGCCTATATTTTGGAAAAAGAATTTAAATATTATGTATTACATTCTTATTTTCCTGTAATAAAACTAATAATCTTTTCTAACCAATTACTATTTTGTTTTGTTATTACCTCCTCTGAGGCTGGTTCAACATAGTCTTGTTTTGGTAAATTTATGTATATACTTTGTGATTTTTCTAATTTTTTCATACCTAATAATTCTGTTGCAGATTGCTCAATTGTTTTTAAATTTAAACTATTCTCTATACTAACTTCTAATTGTTCATTTTCTTTTTGTATGCTTGCTAGGTTTGACTTTAATGTTTTAATTTCTGCAAATTTTTCATTGATAACAGAGTTTCGATAACTAATGGCAAATAAAATTGCAAATCCAACTGCAATATATATAATGATTTTTACTTCTTTTTTTAGCTTTCTTTTTTCTTTTGGTTTTATCTGTTTTTTAGTTCTTTGATTTGTTTGTATTTTTCTTGCTGTACTTTTTTTAGGATATTTCTTTCTTACTCTTGGTTCGTATTCTGGTTGCAATTTTCTTGGACTTGTTTCGTATTGATAGTGATTATATGCCATAGTTATCACCTCCTTTTTTATTATCTTTTTTTATTTGCTTACTTTATATCTTTTCAAAAATTCTTAGTTTAGCACTTTGTGCTCTTGTGTTTTCTTTTTGTTCTATCACACTTGGCTCAATTGGTTTTTTAGTAATGATTTCTCCTCTTTTTTTAGCACCACATACACAAGTTGGAAAATCTTTTGGGCAGTTACATTTTCCGTGCCTCTTCTTGATATGCCATTTTAACAGCTCTATCTTCTAGTGAATGAAACGTAATAATGCATAATCTTCCCTGTGATGTTAAACAATCAATTGCTTGCTTTACTGTATTTTTTAATGGTGCTATCTCATTATTCACTTCTATTCGAATTGCTTGAAAAGTACGTTTTGCTGGATGCCCTGCATTTTTGTCATAAAAAGGAACAGCTTTTTTTATAATTTCTACTAACTCTTTTGTTGTATCAATTGATTTTTTTACTCTTTGTTCACAAATTTTTTTCACAATTTGTTTATAAAAGCGTTCTTCTCCATATTCAAATAGAATGGTTTTTAATTTTTCTTCAGAATAACAGTTTATTACTTCTTTTGCCGTTAATTCTTGGTTTTGATCCATTCTCATATCTAATGGACTATCTTGCATATAACTAAACCCTCTTTTTTTTTCATCAATCTGATATGAAGATACTCCTAAATCTAGCAAAATACCATCTACTTTATCAATTTCTAATTCCTCTAAAATTGATTTTAGATTATCGTGATTTCCATGAACATAAGTAATATTTTGGTAATTTTGTAATCGTTGTTTAGATGTATTTAATGCTTCAATATCTCTGTCTATGCCAATTAATTTTCCTTTTGGAGATAACACTTCTACTATTTTTTTACTATGTCCTGCTCCTCCCATTGTTCCATCCACATATATACCATTAGGTTTTATTTTTAATCCTGCTATACTTTCTGTCAATAAAACTGGTTTATGATTAAATTCCAATACTTGTTTCTCCTTTTTTGTTTAAACATTATTTCTATATGCCACAAACAGTTGGTACTCTATAAAAATACCAACTGTTGTAACTTATGTTTGTCTTTTGTTTATAAAAATCCTTTGTGTTTTTGCTGTATGTTATCTTTTGTTCATTTCTTCTTTTGTGCATCTATTTTTTTCTTTTGAATAGCAATATCATTACATTATCCTTTGTCTTTTTCTGATTATGGTATTCTTTTGTAAATTTTATCTTTTGTACTTTGTTCTTTTTAGAAGTCTTCTAACCTTCTAGCTTTCTTTTGCAATTTGTTAATATTTATCTTTTGTATTTTAAGTTAATTGAAAATCATCCACTTTTTTCTTTTGTATCACTTTTTATAGAAGCAATGTAACATTATCTTCTACCCTTTATTCTCTTTTGTAATTTATATAAACTTTAAAAAAAGTTATATACCAAGCATTGTCATATTTTCAGCAATTTCATCTGCTGATATATTTTCATCACTGCTATAGTCTTTCCATATTTTGCGACTCCAAATTTCAAGTCTAGTTCCAACACCAATAATGACAATTTCTTTATCTAGTAGAGCATGTTCTCTCAAGTTCGCAGGAATTAAAAATCTTCCTTGTTTATCGATTTCACATTCAACTGCTCCTGATAAGAAAAACCTTACAAAATTTCTTGCATTTTTTTGTGCAAGTGGTAATGCTTTTAATTTTTCTTCAAAGTTTGTCCATTCTTCTAATGAATACGCAAATAAGCATCCGTCGAGTCCTTTTGTAATAATAAATTTATCGCCAATATCTTCACGTAATTTTGCAGGCATAATAATTCTACCTTTTGCATCTACATTATGCTCATATTCACCAATAAACATTTGGACTCACCTCGCTCCCCTTTTAAACCACTTCAAACCACTTTTCACCACTTCACTTAAATTTTAATATAAGTTTTGGGAATTTGCAATAGTTTTTTAAAAAAAGTTTAAAAAATTTCACAAAATTTTTTAAACTTTTTAAATTTTATTTCTATTTAAATCGTATTGCCTCTATTCTAGGAATGTATGCTTGTCCAACTATTCCATATGTTGTAAAAGAATTTAGGTCTTCAAAAATAAATCTTACTATTCGAATAGTATTAGAAGGAGATAATGTAGCCATATATTTTCCTTTACCCTCTTCTATATATTTTGTTTCTAGTATGTTACTTGCCATTCCTTTTGGAGTTTGACAATCTGCATATGTTACTATCATATCATAATTTCGTATGTTATCTGTTAATACATATTTTTTATTATTTTCACTTTCTGTTCCCGAATATAATATTTGTTTTTCTGCATGATTAAATTGAAGCCCAACAATTCTAATAATCTTTGACTGATGTGATATTGCTATTACTTTTAATATTTTATCATTTGCAAAATGATATCTTATGGCTCTTGTCATATTAGAATCCCAATTTATTGTAAGAAATCCATTTGTTTTCGCAATCTCTTTCCCTAATATGCTAGTACTTGTTCCTTGTATTTCTTCATTATCTGCATACACTAAAACATAATCAAAATTGTTAATACTTTGTGATAATGCATATTCTTTTTCTTCATTAGCAACACTTGTTAATAATTCTACTTTTTTTATTTTTCCTTTTTTTAATCCTGCTATTCTTTTTATATATGAATTTCCTGTTGTGTTAGAAAGCTTAAATTTATTTTTATCAAGAAATCCAAATCGTATATATCTTAACGTTGCTGAGACATTTCCAGAATTAGTCATAAAAAATTGATCTAAATCATTTTCCATAATTACACTTGTCTCTATCATCATACTTACCATTCCACCTGCTGTTGAATTATCACAATAAATAATTAGATAGTCATAATTATCTATGGTATCTGCTAAATCATAAATAGATGTAGTTTCATTTGCTTTTCCTGAATATAATGTAATAAAATTTTCTTCCTCTATTGTAGGAATATGCTCTGTTTTATCCAAAAATTTATCCAATTCATTTGCTTCATACAATGCAGCATTTGTATAATTTTTTCTAGCAAGTTCTGCTAATTTAAAAATTCCCTTTTCTCCTAAGGTTAATCTAATTGTGACTCCTGCTAATATTAATAATACAATTATTGTTACAATCAGTGCTATCAAAGTAATCCCTCTTGTTTTTTTCATAATTACACCCTTTCTTATCTTATGTTCATATGCATTTCCATTTCATTCTATATAAGTTCTTTTGTATTGTCAATGCTTTTTATTTTAACCTTCTATTACATTTTTATGTCATTTACAAGTGTTTTTCATATTCTCACATGTATTGCATAATTCTTTACTTAATTTAATCATCCTTCCCTATACTAACCTGAATTTCAATTCTGGATACTCAATTGTATAAACCCCAAAAACTATAGTCGTCCTCATCTCCCCTCGAAAGCCCAACTGTACAATCTAACACTTCATGGGTTAATAAAAAGTGCCATTATTTCTTCATAATAGCACTTTTTCCTTATTCACCTAAGCCAAAACTAACTCCTAATGCATTATTGATTTTATCAATAATGTAATTATCATCAATGTGACCAATCTTTTCTTTTAGCCTACTTTTATCTATTGTTCTAATCTGTTCGGCTAATACAACAGAATCTGCTTTTAAACCACTCATTTCTGAATTTAGTTCTATATGAGTTGGTAATTTATTTTTTCCAGTTTGTGAGGTAATTGCTGCTGCAATTACCGTTGGACTATATTTATTTCCCATATCATTTTGTATGATAATAACAGGTCTAATCCCACCTTGTTCAGAACCAACAACTGGACTCAAATCTGCATAAAACATATCTCCTCTTTTGACTACCATTTTCTTCACTCCTGTTATTACTGTTTTTTCTTGTTTTTACTTTGATATATTTTAAACTTATTTTTTTGAGTAAAATGTTGTAGTCAAGCAAATTTGATATACGCTAAATTTCATCTTTTAAAAATTTTAATTTAAAAGCTAATATTTCTTCTTTACCGACTACTATTTATTTTTATCTCATTATATAATATGTAAACCTGCATTTTTTGGTTCATGTCCTCAATTATGAGTTTTGTCGGTTTAAGCGTCTTTTTATCAATATATAGTATCTTTTTATTCCCTTTTTGATTGTTTGGTGTTTGTAGCTTTGTTTGTAATATTACTTGATTTTCTTCCTCTTTTAAAATTGCTTCTGAATCCTGTTTATAGCTTTGAATAAAGCTTGATAACCATAAATCATTTTCTGCTATATAGGGATAATTTTCGTATATTTTGCTAAGATTTAATTTCGTATTTTCAATTTTTAAATGGTTCCCATCGTATGTTGTTATTAGCCCATTAATAGATTCTGGCTCGATAATTTCTTGTTTTGCTAAGTTAGGAGTATGATATATTTGCTTCATTTTATATTGATTTTGATTTTTATTGCTATGAACTTCTACTTGGATTTGCGCTTCATATGAGTTTAAGTTTAAAATATATTCTTTTATATTTTCAGCTGATTTAATACTATTATTTCCAAATTGTAATGTTTTATAATTATTTTTCGTAAAAAAGTAAAATAAGCTTATACTAATGATGATAATGATGATGGCGATTATAAATTGCTTTTTTTTCATTTTTTTCTTGCTCCTTTCCTAATTCGTTCTTATTTAGACAATTGTATTTAACCTTTGCCACTATAAAGTGATGTATTTGTGGTGGTTTTTGCTACTATTGTCTTTTAATTGTAAATAAAAAGAATAGCCTATTTGCTATTCTTCTTATTTATATTCTATTTTCATAAAAAACATTCTTTTAGACAAGTAATTAACTCTTCTTTTCTTTCAATTTGATTAATTTTTTGCCTTATTTTGCTTGCACTTGGCAAATTTTTAACATAACATGACATATGGCTTCTTAATGCTGGTATACCTACCCTTTCTCCTTTTTGTTCTACTTCTAGTTCAACATGCTTAATAATAGCTTGTAGCTTTTCTTTGTTTGAAAGCTCTGGTTGTTTTTGTCCTGTTTGTAGATAATGTAATATTCTTTTAAATATCCATGGATTTCCGCATAGTCGCTCTTCCTATCATAATTCCATCAACTCCTGTATATTCAAACATTTTTAAGGCACTTTCCTCATCTATAATATTACCATTTCCAATCACTGGTATCTTTACTGCTTCCTTTACTTTTTTGATTGCTTCTAAATCTACATCTCCACTAAAAAATTCATCTCTTGTCCTTCCATGAATGGTAAGTAAACTTGCCCCAACTTGTTCAATTATCTTTGCTACTTGAATAGATACATCCTCTTTTTTATTCCATCCTTTTCGTATTTTTACAGTTACTGGAGCTTGAGATACCTTTACTACTTCTTCTACAATTTTTCCTACTAAATCTAAATTTTGTAGTAGTTTGCTTCCATCCCCATTTTTAACAACTTTTGGAGCAGGACACCCCATATTAATATCTACAATATCAAAATCTTTACTTACCTTTTGAGCAGAATAACTTAAAGCTTGTATATCGCTACCAAAAATCTGTACTCCGAACCGACCCCATCTCCTTTTCATGTTGTAATAATAAATTTGTTTTTTCATCTTGGTAAAAAATTGCTTTTGCACTTGCCATCTCAGTAAATGTTAACCCTACTCCATACTCTTTACATAGAATTCGAAATGGCAAGTCTGTAATACCTGCCATTGGTGCTAACAAAATATTATTTTTAATCATTACATTTCCAATTTTTAATGGTTTTAGATACATGTTTTTTACCTCTAATTTTGAATAACTAGTCTACAAATATTGTTTTTTGTCTTCTTCCGCTAATGTTTAATAATAGCGCAATACATATAAAATTAGTAAGAAGTGAACTACCTCCATAGCTTACAAATGGTAGTGGAACTCCTGTAATTGGAAGTAATCCCATTGTCATTCCAATATTTTCTATCATATGAAATAAGAAAATTCCTGCAATTCCTATTGCAATATATGAGCCTAAATCATCCTTTGCCGTTTTCGCTACAAAAACTGCTTTTGTAATTAAAATAACATATAAAACAATAACCCCCCCTGCTACAATAAACCCCATTTCTTCTCCTACTACTGAAAAGATAAAATCTGTCGTTTTGGGATGTAGAAATCCAAGTTGGGTTTGATTACCTTTTAATAACCCCATACCAAAAAGTCCTCCAGAGCCAATAGCAATTTTTGATTGTAAGACATTGTATCCTGAGCCTCTTGGATCTAAATTAGGATTTAAAAAGACATCAATTCTTGTTTTGGCATGTTCTGGTAAAATAAAAGTATAAACAAGTGGTAATGTTATTGCAATAATAATAGTAACTCCAATAATGTATCGCTTATCAATTCCTGCTACAAATAATATCAATATAGTTGCAAGCATAAATGCAATTGCTGTTCCATAATCTGGTTGCTTTATGATTAGTAAAACTGGTACAATAACAACTCCTAATATTGCTAATAACTTTAATGGTTTGTTAATTTCATTTTTATCCTTTTTTTGAAAAATTGTTATTAAATACGAAAGTGTAATAATAACAAATATTTTAGCAAATTCACTTGGTTGGAGTTTGATGCTTTCAGTAATTGTGAACCAGCTTGATGCTCCATTAATTGGTTTTGTAAATAAAACCGCAATTAGTAAAACAGTAAAAATTCCATATATGATTGGTGATACTTTTGCAATGATATTATAGTCAATACATATAATAACAATTGCAATTGGGATACTAATCCCAAACCACATGATTTGTCTTTTTAATTCATCATAATTGGACTCTTGTGTTGCTGAAT
Source organism: uncultured Clostridia bacterium (assembly GCA_949935895.1). Lineage (GTDB taxonomy): Bacteria > Bacillota > Clostridia > TANB77 > CAG-508 > RGIG8482. Next base: position 12,120 of record CATLGL010000008.1, on the reverse strand, counting down.
ATAAACAAATACATCCTACTACAAATAGTACAATACAACAAATCAATATTCCCCATTCTATATTTTTTAAAATTCGACCCTTCATTTTTCTTCCTCACTTGTTTTTCTTAGTCTTTGCCTTTTAACCAATTCCCCTTATATGTAATCTTAACTGTCTGTATATATAATATAAGATATCTCTATTACATGCTTGTTTTAGAGCTATCTTATAATGATGTACCAAAATGGTTTTTTAATTTTCTTGGTCTTTTGTTATATTATCTTCTTTGATTTTTTTTATGTTTTTTTCTTCTTTTTGCTTTTCTTCTTCTATCCTCCATGCTAATTCGTATATTGTTTTGATTTTGAATTCCTACTTCTTGCTCTACATTATCCTCCTCGATTTCTTCTTCCATTGTTTCTTCACTAAATTCGTCATACATTTCTTCTTTTTCTACTTCTTCATATGGTAACTCATTTGTCTCTTTTATAGCTTCTTGTTTTACCTCTTCATATGGTATTTCATTTGTTTGTTTTATAGTTTCTTGTTTTATTTCTTCATATGGCGCTTCATTTGTTTGTTTTATAGTTTCTTGTTTTACCTCTTCATATGATACTTCATTTGTTTGTTTTATAGTTTCTTGTTTTATTTCTTCATATGGTTCTTTGTTTATTTCTTTTATAACTTCTTGTTTTACTTCTTCATATGGTGTTTCATTTGTCTCTTTAGTTACCTCTTCATATGCTTTATCTTGATTGGTTCCTGTTAGCATTCTCTCATTTCTTTGTTCTTCATTAAATTTTTCTCGTAATTGTTCTTTTAATTCTTTATGTACTGCTTTTGGTTCAATTTCTTCCTTTTCCTCTTCTTGTATAGTATCTTTTTGTCTTGCTGCTCTATCCTTTACATCTTCTCTAATACTAACAATAGGAATATTGGCATATAATGCTGGTGCTCCTGAAGTTCCATCTCCATTTACTTTATTTGTAAGTCTTACATCAATTTCATTTTCTTCTACATCAATATACTTTTTAATAACTTCAATAATTTCTTGTTTCATTAAATCTAAGAAATCGGCGGATACATTTGCACGGTCTTGCATAAGAACTAAATGCAATCTTTCTTTTGCTGCATCTTTTGATTTTACTTGCTCTTTGTCTTTTCCCATTTTCTTAAAAAAGTTTATTATGCTTTCAAACATTCTTATCTTTCCCCCATTTCTTATTATTTTATTCTAAAAAATCGTTTTATTTTTGCAAAAAAACCTTTCTCTTTTCCTGGTATTGTTACTTCAATATTCTCTCCTAGAATTCGTCTTGCAATTTCTAAATAAGCTTTTCCAGATGGTGCTTTACGATTTGCTACTACTGGTTCTCCTTTATTGGTTTGTGTTACTACAAATTCATCATCTGGTACTACTCCTGTTAAAGCAATGGATAGTAAATCTACAATGTCTGTTACATCCATCATTTCGCCTTTTTTTACCATGTTTGGTTTTAGACGATTAACAATTAATTCTGGATTTTTAATTTCAGATGCTTCTAACAATCCTATAATTCTATCCGCATCACGAATAGCTGATATTTCCGCTGTTGTTACAACAATGGCACGGTTTGCCCCTGCAATTGCGTTTTTAAAACCTTGTTCAATCCCTGCTGGGCAATCAATTAACACATAATCGAACTCTTCTCTTAATTTATCTGTTAATGCCTTCATTTGTTCTTCGTTTACTGCACTTTTATCTCTTGTTTGTGCAGCAGGAAGTAAGAAAAGCTCTGTATAGCGTTTGTCTTTAATAAGAGCTTGTCTTAGTTTACACTTTTCCTCTACAACATCTACAATATCATATACAATTCTATTTTCTAATCCCATTACAACATCTAGGTTTCTAAGTCCAATATCTGTATCCACTAACGCTACTTTTTTGCCTTGCATAGCAAGTGCTGCACCTAAATTTGCTGTTGTGGTTGTTTTTCCTACTCCACCCTTTCCCGATGTAATAACGATAACCTCTCCCATAAATACCTCCTAAAACTATGTTTTCATTTCATAATTTATTATCTATATTTTTACCATTTATATATTATCTTTTTTTTTTACAAAAGTCAATTGGTTCAAGACAAAAACTCTATATTTTCGTTAATATTCATACTTTATCGTTTTTTATTGTATTTTATTACTATAATGTAGCTACTATATTTGTTAATACTTCAAGTATAAGCTTGGTCATTTGCTTTTTAGTGCTAATGAAGCTCCTCCTGCTAAATAACAACTTTTTACAATTGTTCTGCAATTTTTGCAAATTGCTCTATTGTTAGTGCTTCTCCTCTAATTTTTAAGTCGATATCTAATTGTTGTAAAATTTGTTGCATTTGTTCTTTTGTAACATTTGTAAAAGAGTTGCCAATTGCATTTAAAAGTGTTTTTCTTCTTTGCATAAATGCTACTTTAATAAGTTCAAAAATCTTCGCTTCATTCGTAATGGAAATAACTGGTTTCTCTCTTAATGTTAATTTAATTACTTCTGATTCTACCTCTGGCTCTGGAATAAAAGAGGTATTTAAAACCGTTCGTATTTCTTCTGGTATTGCATAATAATATACTGTATATGTAATAGCACCAGAATTTCTTTGCCCTGGCGTTGCGGTTAATCGTTTTGCAACTTCCTTTTGTATCATAACAGTAATGCTTTGTATTTCTAGTTTTTCTTCTAATAATTTCATAATAATAGGGGTCGTAATATAATAAGGAAGATTTGCTACAATTTTTACTGTTTTTAAGCCAAATTTCTCTTTATTTTTTTGAATTAACTTTGCTAGGTCTACTTTTAATACATCTTCATGAATAATTTCAAAATGATGATATTGTATAAATCGCTCTTGTAAAATGTCTACCATTCTTTTATCTAGTTCAATACTAATTACTTTACCTGCCTTTTGTAATAATTTTTCTGTTAAGACACCAAGCCCTGGGCCAATTTCGATGACAAGGTCTTCCTTTACAATGTCTGAATACTTAACTATATCATTAACTACTTCTTCATCAATTAAAAAATTCTGACCAAGCTTTTTATTTGCTGTAATTCCATATTTTTTCATTAAAAATTTTGTATCTTCATACACCTTACTCATATTTTTCTCCTAAAAATCAATATAAATATATTTTTATTTTAAAAAATCTTCACTTGTTAAAACTGTAATGTCATTATCCTTTGGTTTTCTTTTGATAGCATAATAACATAAAAACTGCATACTTTCAATAAAATTTAAATGTTTTTGTTTTGGTACAAATTCTCGTCAAATATGTGTATGGGCATTTTAGGCACTCTTACTCATCCTATAATCTGTTTAATATGATTTATCTTATATTTATGTTTATATAAATATATTTCTATTACATCTATTCTCACAAATTCTTTTTCTAAATTTCTTTTATACAAATAGTATTCTACTGCTTTAAGAAGATGCTTTTGTTTTTTACTATCCACTGCCTCAATTGGTACTCCATAGTAGTAATTTGTTCTTGTTTTTACCTCAATAAAAACAAGTTCTTCTTTGTCAATTGCAATAATATCAATTTCACCTTGCCTCATTTTAAAATTTCTCTCAATAATTCGATAACCTTTTGTTGTTAAGTATTGGCAGGCTAAGTTTTCTCCTAATTTTCCGAATTTCGTGTCTAATATACATTTACGACTCCCTTCTTTTATATTGATTAGAAGGAAGTCTTTGTACATAACCTTCAATTTCCATCATAGTTAATAATCCATTTACACAAGAAATGGATTGTTTAGTCTTTTTTGTTATTTCATTAACATACATTGGTTCTTTTTCTAAAAGTGTATAAATCTCTTGATATTCTTTGGGAATTTGAGAATTTAATTGAAAAGAAGTTTCTTTTTTCGTTTTTTGGCAAAATAAGCTAGTACTTTGTTTTTGAATAAAATCCTTTTGAATTTGTGAAGCTTTTGTAATTAAAATTGCACCTTTTTGAAGGAGTCGATTGGTACCAACTCCAGTAGTTGTATCAATATTACTTGGAATAGCATATATGGTTTTTCCTTGTTCTTTTGCATAATTTGCAGTAATACTACTTCCACTTCTATACTCTGCTTCTACTACTAAAATACTATTGGCAAGTCCACTAATAATGCGATTGCGTTTTGGAAAATTTTTGGTATTCGGCTCTATATTTTTGTCATATTCTGTAACAATACATCCTCCATTTATTAGAATTTGATGGAACAGCCATTCATTTTCTTTTGGATACATGTAATTAAATCCACATCCTAAAACAGCAATTGTTTTTCCGTTTTTGTTTCATGGCTCCTATGTGTGAGGCAGCATCAATTCCTAGTGCAAGTCCACTAACAATAGTAATATTTTGCTTAGATAGTTCATAAGAAAACGAATTTGCTACATTTCTACCATATTCTGAACAATTTCTAGAACCTACCATTGCCAAAATAGCTTTTCGATTTAACAAATTGACATCTCCTTTTACATATATTTTTTTAGGATGTTCCTTTATTTGTAATAAAGATTTTGGATATGTTTCTTCATATTCCTTTATTTCGATGGTCTCCATATCTCCTCTCTCCTATATATTAACTTTTCCAATATTTTCTGTCTAGACTTCGATACCCAATAGCTTCTGCTAAATGAGTCGTTTGAATTTCTTCTTTTTGATCTAAATCTGCAATTGTTCTTGCCACTTTTAGAATCCTTGTATGAGCTCTTGCACTTAAGCCTAATTTTTCAAAGGCATTTTCTAATAATTTTTTACATTTTATATCTAATTGGCAATACTGGTCAATCAACAATGGGGTCAATTCTGAATTGGAATAAATCCCTTGCTTTTGATAGCGTATTTGTTGTATCTTTCTTGCTTTATTTACCCTTTTTCTAATTTGTTCTGATGCCTCTTTTGGTGTAGCTTCTTCTAATTTTTGATATTTAACAGGTGTTACCTCGATTTGAATATCAATTCTATCTAACAATGGTCCACTAATTTTACCAATATATCTAGAAATTGCTTGAGGTGTACAACTACATTGTTTTTCTTTTGAGCCATAAAATCCACATGGACATGGGTTCATGGAAGCTACAAACATGAAATTACATGGATAAGTTAAGCTAGCATTTACTCTGCTAATAGTTACTTTTCTGTCCTCTAATGGTCCTCTCAATACTTCTAATGTGTTTTTATTAAATTCTGGAAGTTCATCTAAAAACAATACTCCAAAATGAGCAAGGCTTATTTCTCCGTGGCTTTGGAATTCTCCCACCTCCTACTAATGAACTTGCAGAAACTGTATGGTGTGGTGCACGATATGGTCTTATATTTAGTAATGGTGTATCTTGCATAAGAGCTCCTGCAACACTATGAATTTTAGTTATCTCTAGTGCTTCATCAAATGTTAAATCTGGTAAAATTGATGGTATTCTTCTTACCATCATTGTTTTTCCGACACCCAGGTGCTCCGAATTAGTAGCAAATTATGACCACCGTGCTGCTGCTACTTCAATAGCTCGTTTGACATTTTCTTGTCCCTTTACTTCTGAAAAATCAAATGGATATTGTTTTTGTTTTTGAAAAAATTCTTCTATACTTGCTCTTACAGGGGATATTGCTTTTTTTCCATTTAAGTATTGTACCACTTGTCTTAAATTTTCGACTCCAATTACTTCAATTCCTTCTACAATTGATGCCTCTTTTGCATTTTTTTGTGGTAAAATAATTCGTTTCATTTTTAATCTTCTTGCTTCAATACACATTGGTAAAACACCTGAAATATGATTTAATTCTCCGTCTAGTGAAAGTTCTCCTATAAAAACAGTATTCTCCAAATTTTGTCTTCTAATTTCTTCGAAATTAACTAAAATTCCAATTGCAATTGGTAAATCAAAAAATGAACCTTCTTTTTTGGTATTTGCTGGTGCCAAGTTAACTACGATTTTCCTACTTTGGAATTCATAACCAGAATTTTTAATCGCTGTTCTTACCCTTTCTGTCGATTCTTTTATACTAGCATCTGGTAAACCTACTACACTCCAACTTGGCATGCCGAGCACAAACATCTACTTGCACATCAATTAGATAGCCATCTAATCCGTGCAAAGACATACTCTTTACAATTGATAACATATGTTTTCCTCTTTTTTATAAATTTTGATTGGAAATATTAGATTTTTAGGATAAAAATCTATTTTTAGAATATTTTTGAATCAATAAATTTATCTTAACAGTTGAATTTACATTTGTCAACCCCTTTTGTATAAAAAATGGGCGATTTAAAATCGTCCATTTTTTATACAATAACTTTTCACTGTTATTTTAATTCTTTTTTAGCTTCTTTATAATCTGGCATATAGGTTTCTAATAATTCCCAAAATTTTCCACTGTGATTCATGTATTCTAAATGACATAGTTCATGTAAAATAACATATCGAATCGCTTTTTTAGAATAACAAATTAGTTTTTGATTTATAGTAATATTTCGATTACTAGAACAAGTTCCCCATGCATAATGAATATCTCTTATTCTAACTCGATTTGGTTTTAAATTCGTTAATTGAATTAAGTCTTTTACATTTTCTTCTACTATTTGTATAAATTCTTGTTTTGTATAGTTTTCCTCTCTTTGTTGTTTTCGCGTATTGTGTTGTAAATTCTTTTCAATCCATTTTTGTTTTTTTCTTACTATTTCATCAATTTGACTTTTCGAAAAGTACTTTGGCGCTTTTACAATAACTTTTCCTTCTTTTATTTGAATATACAAATTTTTAATATTACTTTGAAACAACTTATATTCTATTATCTCTTTTTCCATTCTGTTTTTTATATTACTCCAATGTCAATTGGTGTTAAATCTTCTTCTTTAATTCCTTTTTCTAATGCTTCATATAATGCCTCTACTGTATCTAATGCTGTAAAACAAGGAATTTTTGACTCTACTGCTAGTCTTCTTATTTTAAAACCATCTCTTGATTCATGTTTTCCTTTTGTTGGTGTATTGATAATGAAGGACAACTTACCGAGAACCAATTAAGTCTGGAATACTGTCTTCTCCTTCCCATATTTTTTGAACAGTTTTTGCTTCTATTCCATTTTCATTTAAGAACTTAGCTGTTCCAGACGTTGCATAAATTTGAAAGCCTAAATTGTCTAGTTTTTGTGCAAGAGGCGCCATTTCAATTTTATCTTTATCTCGAACTGTAATTAGCACATTTCCTTTATTAGGAAGGTTTACACCGCTTGCAATAAATGCTTTTAAAATAGCCTCTGAAAACACCTTCGATATTCCAAGTACTTCTCCAGTTGATTTCATTTCTGGTCCAAGACTGGTGTCTGCATTTTTAATTTTTTCAAAAGAAAAAATTGGCATTTTTACAGCTATATATTCACTCTTTTTATAGACTCCTGTACCATATGGCATATCTTTTAATTTTTCGCCCAATATAACATGTGTCGCAATATCAATTACTGGCAAATTCGTTACTTTGCTAATATAAGGAACGGTTCTACTAGAACGAGGATTTACTTCAATAATATATACATCTCCGCGGTTAATGATAAATTGAATATTTAATACTCCAATAATGTTCAATTCTTTTGCAATTGCTTTTGTATATTCAATAATCGTTTTTTGGTTTTCAATACTAATGTGTTGGGTTGGGTATACTGATATACTGTCTCCTGAGTGAATACCTGCTCTTTCTAAGTGCTCCATAATTCCTGGAATTAAAATATCTTCTCCGTCAAAAATAGCATCCACTTCTAATTCTTTACCAAGCATATATTTATCCACTAAGATTGGATGTTCTTGCTCTACTTTGTTAATTTCACTAATGAAATCTTTTACTTCATTATCACTATAGGCAATTGCCATTCCTTGTCCACCTAATACATAAGATGGTCTAACAAGAACAGGATATTTTAATTCATTTGCTACTTTAATTCCCTCTTCGACTGTAAAAATAGTTTGTCCCTTTGGTCTTGGTATACCACATTTTTCTAATGCCTCATCAAACAATTCTCTATCCTCTGCTCTATCCATATCTTGCTCAGTTGTACCTAATATTCTAACTCCCATGTTGGTTAATGCTTTGGTTAATTTAATTGCTGTTTGTCCACCAAATTGAACAATAGCACCATATGGCTTTTCAACTTCTACAATATTTTGAACATCCTCCTTGGTTAATGGTTCGAAGTATAATTTATCTGCTATATCAAAATCTGTACTAACTGTTTCTGGATTATTATTGACGATAATTGTTTCATATCCTTTTTCTTTTAACGCCCATACACAATGAACACTACAATAATCAAATTCAATACCCTGTCCAATGCGAATTGGACCTGAACCTAAAACTAGTATTTTCTTTTTGTTTGTTTTATCAATGACTTCATTTTCTTCTTCATAACTTGAATAATAGTATGGTGTACTTGCATCAAATTCAGCAGCACAGGTATCTACCATTTTAAAGCTTGCAACTATTTTATATTCATCTCTCAATTTTTTTACTTCGTCTTCTTGTTTTCCACAAAGCTTACCAATTACTTTATCTGTATACCCCATTTTTTTAGCACTTGTTAATAACTCCTTGGTTAACTCTTCTTGTTGTAATCGTTTTTCTATTTTTACAATTCTTTGAATTTTGTTAATAAAAAATTTGTCAATAGTGGTTATTTCATGAATTGCATCAATGCTGATTCCTCTTCTTAAAGCTTCTGCTATCATAAAAATTCTTTCATTATCCACATGTTTTAAACCTTCTCGGATTTCTTCATTGGTTAATCCTTTTAACTTTTCTAAATCTAGACTATCTACATTTTCTTCTAATGAACGAATACCTTTCATAAGTGCCTGCTCAATTGATGGTGCAATTGCCATTATTTCTCCTGTTGCCTTCATTTGAGTTCCTAACTCTCTTGATGCTGTTAAAAATTTGCTAAATGGCCATTTGGGTATTTTAACAATGACATAGTCTAATACTGGTTCAAAACAAGCATATGTTTTTTTGGTTACCTCATTTTTAATTTCATCTAATGTATAGCCAATGGCAATTTTGGCAGATACCTTAGCAATTGGATAACCAGTTGCTTTTGAAGCAAGTGCAGAAGAACGGCTTACTCTTGGGTTTACCTCAATAACAGCATATTCAAAACTATTTGGATTTAGTGCAAATTGAACATTACATCCACCTTCAATTTGTAAAGCTGATATAATTTTAATTGCAGATGTCCTTAGCATTTGGTATTCTTTATCAGCTAATGTTTGTGATGGTGCAACCACAATACTATCTCCCGTATGGACACCAACAGGATCAATGTTTTCCATATTACAGATGGTAATACAACTTCCATTTTTATCACGCATTACTTCATATTCAATTTCTTTCCAACCGTGAAATACATTTTTCAATTAAAACTTGATGCACTCTTGATAAATGTAGTCCACTTTTGGCTGTTTCTTCTAATTCTTCTATGGTATAACAGATTCCTCCACCTGTTCCCCCTAATGTATAAGCAGGTCTTACAATAACAGGAAGTCCAATTTTTTTTGCAAACTCTTCTGCATCTTCGTAATTGTCTACTACTTTACTTGCTATACATGGTTCTCCAATTTTCTCCATAGTATCTTTAAAAGCTTGTCTATCTTCTGCCTTTTTAATACCTTCTGGAGATGTACCAAGCAATTTAATTCCATGAGCATCTAAAAATCCATCTTCATATAACTCCATAGCAATATTTAATCCTGTCTGACCGTCCTAAGTTTGGTAAGATGCTATCTGGTTTTTCTATTTCTAGAATTTTTTCTACTGTTTGTTTCGTTAATGGTTCTATATAAATTTTATCTGCCATATTTTTATCTGTCATAATGGTAGCCGGATTCGAGTTTACAAGCACTACCTCGATTCCTTCTTTTTTAAGTTCACGACAAGCTTGTGTTCCTGCATAATCAAATTCTGCTGCTTGTCCGTATTACAATCGGTCCTGAACCAATCACTAATACCTTTTGTATACTTTGATTTCTTGGCATAATTTCCTCCTTTTATTTTCTTACTCTTTCTAAAAATTCATCAAATAAATAACTAGAATCTTCTGGTCCTGGACATGCTTCTGGATGATATTGTACTGTTACGATATCTTTATCTATATATTGTAACCCTTCTACTGTATTATCATTGATATTGATATGAGAAATTTCAGCAATTTCTGGTTTTATGGTTTTATCCTCTATGGCATACCCATGATTTTGAGAAGTAATACAAACTCTACCAGTTTTTAAATCTTTTACTGGATGATTTGGCCCACGATGTCCATATTTTAATTTATAGGTTTTCGCACCAGTTGCAAGTCCCATTAATTGGTGTCCTAAACAGATTCCTAAAATCGGAATTTGTGCCTCTTCATATAATTTTTTAATATTTTCAATTGCAATTTTACAATCTTCTGGATTTCCTGGCCCATTGGACAAAACAATTCCTTGATATTCGCCAGTTAAGAATTCTTGATATGGAGTGTCATATGGAAATATGGTAACTTCACAATCTCGTTTTAATAGTGAATTAATAATATTTTGTTTTGCTCCGAAATCAAATAATGCTATTTTGGTTTTTCCGAGCTCCCAACTTATACTTTTGTTTTGAACTAACACCTTCTACTAAATGAGAAATGGAATTGTCTTTAATTTGTTTTATTATCTCTGTCACATTAGAAATACTACTTGTTAATTTTCCCTTCATAGCTCCTATACTTCTTAATTCTTTTGTTAATTTTCGAGTATTTACTCCTGCTAAACCAGGAATCTCATATTCTTGTAAAAATTCTAAAATATGCATTTTACTTCTAAAATTACTTTCCATTTCTGCAATTTCATGAACAAATACTGCCTCTACCCAAGGTTTTTTTGATTCTTGATCTTCTTTTGTTAAGCCATAATTTCCAATTAAGGGATATGTCATAACAACACCTTGTCCTGCATAGGAGGGATCTGTAAAAATTTCTAAATATCCTGTCATCGAAGTATTAAAAACAACTTCACAAATAATATCTTTTGTAGCTCCAATTCTTTCACCTTCATAAATACTGCCATTTTCTAACACTAAATAGCCCTTCATGTAAGACCTCCTTTTAAAATTTTCCTAACTTCTATCTTACCATACATAACAAAAAAAGCAAATATTTTTTGCTAAAATATTTGCTTTTTTTGTTATGTCCTCTTTAATTATGATTTAATTGATATTTGCTCATCCAATAGCCTGCTAATTGTTCTCCTTCATCTTGTACTCCATTTCCATTATTGTCCCACCAAAATGCCTCTGGCACTTGATATCCATTTGTACAATTATCATTTGTAATATCAGTTTTAATAAAATTGACATCAATTCTCCTATTTTCTTTACTTAATACACTTCTGTCCTCTAATATTTTATATTCATACCTTGGTATCCAAACAAAATAGGTCTCTGTTCCATTGGCAGTTGTTACAATATTTGCCCATTCTTGTTTTGTATAATCATACCAATCTTGTGGTTGTGCTTCTGTTAACTTTGTTCTTGTTTGTGTTCCATCAGCATGGTATACCACATAGTAAGTGCACTCTTTATTAAAACTTGTTATATCTGGTGCATTTGCTTCTATTGTTTTTACTTTTTTTGTGACTGCTCCTATATACTCATTTGTACTAGCATTTCTTGCTATAATGTTTATTGTATAAGTAGTATTTGGTACTAGTCCTGTATATGCATAATGCTCTGTATTACTATTTCCTTGTGCATCTGTTTTTCTATCTCCATTAATATAATATTCATACACGATATTGATATTATTAGCTATTGCATCAGTAATTAGTGTCCCTGTAATGTCATTGATTCTTATAATATTACTTCCTGCTGTCATTTCTGCATTTATTCTTGGCATGCTTTCTTCTGTTGTTAATTGATATTTTGTTATCCAATAGCCAGTTAATTGTTCTCCTTCATCTTGTTCTCCATTTCCATTATTATCCCACCAAAATGCTTCTGGAATTTGATAGCCAGAATCAACCTTACTACTGGTTCCTTTTATAAATTTAACATTTGATTTTTGTGGATTTGAGGTTGCATCTAATTTATAGGCATATCTTGGTATCC
>CATLGL010000007.1 GCA_949935895.1 uncultured Clostridia bacterium | reverse complement strand
GCCTAGCTAAGCAAAAAATAATAGAGCAATTTGGAGAAGAAAATGAAAAAGAAATATTTAAAGAAATTGCTAATCTTGCTTTATTAACATGTTTGCAAACTAATGAAAAGGAAAAACAATATTTGTTAGAAGAAAAAGAAGAGTTACAACAAGAAAACAAAAGATTAGAAAATAAAGTAGAATTATTAGAAGAAATATCAACAAAGAGGAAAGAAGCTTTTACAAAAATAAAAGAGATTGATACAATATTAAATGACAAAAATTTATTAACACAAGAATTTAAAAACAGAAATGAGAACCTTCCACAATATCATAAAATGTTAGATTTATCTCACTTAGTAGAAATACTAACAAGGCAAAGAAAAAAAATCGTTATGAGGATAGAAGAAGAACAAAAAATTTTAGAACCAGCATACTATGTTGAGACAAAAACAAAAATAGAATCCGATTTGGAGTTATTAAAGAATATAGAATTATCAATAGAAGAAAAAAAAGAGCAAATCATGAGGCATAGTATTTCTCTTCAAAAAGCGATGATGAACTGTTTTAAAATAAGAATTCAAAAAATAGATGAAATGGACAAAACTCGAAAAAGGGAGGAATTTATCAAGGCAATTTATAAATTTCGTTATTATTGCTATTTGTATTTAGAAAATCAGCAATATATTGGAGAGGTAAATGAACTAAAAGATAATCGAGAAGAGATAGAAAAATTATTGATTAAAAAAGCAGAGGAGTTAAAATATATACCTAAAATTGTAAAGGATGAAGACAAGAATTTTGAAGTGGCAAGTATTTTGTTTTGTATCAGAATTATTAATTTGGAAAATGTTGTAATTGAAGTAAATTCATCAGAAATGACACAAATAATGATATATGACACAAATACATTAGAAAAACAAATGACAGTAGATATACCAAAGGAGCAATTTATGATTAAGTTCGATAAAAAAATAAAATTATTAGGATAGAAGAAATAATTCGAAATGAAGTACAAAAAAAGAAAGGTATAGTATTTAGAAAAAGGACAATTTAAAATATAAAAATGGATTAATCAAGAAATTGAGATAATAAATAGAATAGCTTGGAAATCATAAGAAAAAGGAGAGAAAATTTATGAAAATAACGTTTTTAGGAGCAACCAAAACAGTAACAGGTTCTAACTTTTTAGTAGAAGCATTGGACAAAAAATTTTTAGTGGATTGTGGAATGTATCAAGGGAAAGCAACAGAAGAAAAAGAAAATGATGCTCCTTTCCTATTTCCAGTTGATGAAATTGATTTTATGCTATTAACACATGCTCATATTGACCACTCAGGAAGAATTCCAAAATTATATAAAGAGGGTTATCGAAATTCTGTTATTGCAACAAAAGCAACTTGTGATTTGTGTAGTATTATGCTTCCAGATAGTCGGACATATTCAGGAAATGGAAATTGAATGGAAAAACCGTAAACGAAAAAGAGAAGGCAAGGAGGCATTACCACCACTCTATACACAAGAAGAGGCAACAAAATCACTAGAACTATTTAAGCCAGTACAATATGATGAAATTATTGAGGTTACAGAGGGGATAAAAGTTCGATTTAATGATGCTGGACATATGTTAGGTTCTAGCATCATTGAAGTATGGGTAACAGAAGAAGGAGTAACAAAAAAAGCGGTATTTACAGGCGACATTGGAAATAATGATATTCCATTATTAGGTTCTCCAACTATGATTGAAGCAGCAGATTATCTTATTATGGAGGCTACCTATGGCAGTAGACTTCATATGCGAAATGATGATAAAGCAGAGTTATTTTTAAAAATTGTATCAGAAACATTAAATAATGGTGGAACAGTTGTTATTCCATCTTTTGCAGTGGGAAGAACACAAGAGATTGTATATGAATTAAATAAATTAAAAGAAAAACGTGATGATGAAGAGTTTTTAAAACAATATGATACATTGATGAAGGTGCCCGTTTTTGTTGATAGTCCACTCGCCATTTCAGCTACAGAAATTTTTAGGGAAAATATGAATTTATTTGACGATGAGGTACAAGAAGAAATGAAAAAAGGAGATAATCCTTTAGAATTTCATGGACTACAATTTACAAAAACAGCAGAAGAATCAAAAGAACTAAATGAAAGGGATGAATCATCTATTATAATTTCTGCTAGTCGGTATGTGTGAGGTGGGACGTATTAAGCATCACTTAAAACATAACCTTTGGAATCCTAAAAGTACTATTCTTTTTGTAGGATATCAAGCAGAAGGAACATTAGGAAGTAAATTAGTAAATGGAGAAAAGAAGGTAAAAATATTCGGGGAAGAAATTGTAGTTAATGCTAGAATTGAATATATTGAAGGATACTCAGGACATGCAGACCAAGAATGGTTATTAAATTTTGTTTATTCTTTTATACAAAAACCAAAACAAATCTTTTTAGTACATGGAGAGTTAGAAGCACAAGAGGTATTAAAAGAAAAAATTGTACATTCAACCGATATTCCTGTTATTATACCAGATTTTGGTGAGACCTATGAACTAAAAGAAGTTGCACAATTAACAAATAAATTAGAACTTACTACAAGATATAAGCCACTAAGATTAGAGGTACTAGAACGTATGCAAAGATTAAAAGACGAAGTTCAAGACATGACACAAATTATAAAAGAAGAAATTATTACAGAGCAAGCAAAAGATGCAGAAGTAGCATCAATTAACGAAAAAATAAAAGAATTGGAAAGACAAATTGTACGAATTTTACAACCATAAAGGAGAAAATAGAAGCATGGAAACAAAATATTTAAATGATGCCATTATTGGAAATAAAAAAATGGTAGCAAGTTATACTAAAAAGGGAGAACTATTGAGATTGTATTATCCAGCACCAGATAATAAACAATATATTGATTATTGCTATGCAGGGCTAAAAATTAACGATTCAGGATTAGTTAATTTATATCAAGATATCAATAATGAATACCATCAATATTATACACAAAATACCAATGTTTTAAATACTGAAATTTATAATACATATTTCAATTTAAAAATGCACCAATTAGATTTTATTCCCATAAAAGAAAATATACTTGTAAAAAAATATGAGTTTATTAATGAAAATAGCATTGATTTAGATATAAAATTTCTATTACATTCCAAACTACTTTCTGATGAAAATAATCCAATTAGTTGTAAGATAATAGAAAAAGGAATGCTTCAATATTCACATGACTTTACCTGTTGTATTACTTCAAAAAAAATACCACTACATAGTTTTCAAATTAATGATACTAGTTCTAATATACATACAGGAGTTATCCAAGATAAAGATTATATTGGAATGAGTGCAGATTCTAGCTTATGTTATGATATGGGGGTATTAAAACCAAAGCAAAAAAAGGAATTATGGCTTTATTTGTGGATTAATGAAAATAAAGAAGTTTATAAATTAGAAGAGATAGAACAAAAAAATGAGATTATTCAAAAAATTGATTTTGAAAAGGAGCTTGCAAGTACAGTTAAATATTGGAGAAAATATGTAAAAGAACATCAAACTTTGTTATTACAAGAAGATACGCCATATGATAAAAAAATTAAAAACATATATAATCGTACTATTTTATTGTATCCACTTTTAACAAATGAAACAACAGGAGGAATTTCAGCAAGCATTGAAATTGATGAGCATAAAACACAATGCCGGTAGATACAGTTATTGTTGGACGAGGGATGCAGTATTTATTACTAAAGCATTAGATATATTAGGAATGGAAAAAGAGGTAGAAAAGTTTTATAAAGTATTTTGTAAAACTACGCAAAGTAAGTCAGGCATGTGGGAGCAACGCTTTTTTACAGATGGAAGACTTGCTCCTTGTTGGGGATATCAGATTGATGAAACAGCAAGCGTTATTTATGGAGTATATAATCACTATGAAAGAACCAAACAAGTCAAGTTTTTAAAGGATAACTTAAAAATGTTAGAAAAGGCAAGTAAGTTCTTACAAGAATATATAGAGGATATCATAAACAAAACCAATAAAATGCATGTTAGTTATGATTTATGGGAAATGCATGAAGGAATTCATTTATATTCCATAGCAAGTATATTTGCGGCGTTTCGCGCAATGCTTAATATATATGAAATAGTAGAAAAAGATATTGACAAACAAGGAACATCAAGTCGATTGAAACAAGAAAATATAACAAAACAAAAAGAAATTTTATCCAAGAATTTAAGTAAGTTAAAAGGATATGTAACACAAAAATTTTATAACGAAGAAAAAAAATGTTTTAAACGAAATGACAAGGACGAGAAAATGGATATTAGCATGTTAGGGTTAATTACTCCATTTGCTATGTTCTCACCAAAAGAAAAGAAAATAACAAATACAGTAGAAAAAATCAATTTAACATTACGTACCTATACAGGAGGATATAAACGATTTGAAGAGGATTATTACCGAAATGGAAATCCTTGGCCAATTGCAACACTTTGGATGGCATTATATTATATAGAAAGAAAAGAATATAAACAAGCAAAAGAATGTTTAAATTTTGTAGTAGCATCTAGTACATCTCATGGATTTTTGGCAGAACAAGTAGATAATGATACAATGGAGGCAAACTGGGTAATTGGACTTGGATGGTCACATGCTATGTTTATCATTGTGTTAGAAAAGTTAATGAAGAGATAAAAGAAAATGAAGGTAGTTGAACTATCTTCATTTTCTTTTAAATTAAGTAAATATATGATAAGCAACATATTAAATAACTCTTTTCTTAAAAAAAGACAATTGATATAATAAACAAAATGAATAAAACAAGGAGAGGAGAAAAATGAAGAAAAAACAGAGTATATTGAGTATAGTGGTTGTGCAAATTGGCATGATTCTACTTCAAGTTGGATAAGTAGTGTTTGGTTTTATATTGCTCGTGGAGGTACATCAATTTTTAGTTTTCGTGGTTTAACACTTGATATGATAAGACCAAGTCGTTGTGTGGTAGTATGTGGAAAAAATATATAAATAAAGTTATTAAGTAAATTGTTGATAAATTAAACATGCTTACTCTCTTTTTTTAGAATAATATGATTGATATAATGAAGAAAATAAACTAAAGAAGGAGAGTAAAAAATGAAGAAAAGACAAATGGCGTTAGTTGCAATAGTAATGTTAGGAATTATGATATTACCAATACATACACAAGCAGTACTACAAGCAAATCCTAATACAAATGGAAAAAAGGTTGATGCATTAGAAGGTTGGATAAGAAACATAAGAAGCATGGAAAATGAAAATGCATCAATGGGATTGCATGAAACAATTGATGCAAAAACTTTAAAATCAACAAGTGGTTCTAATAATATAGATGTACATATGATAAAGTCAACAGAATGGGGAACAGTTGCTATTTTATCAGCTTCTAGTTATGGAAACACAAAAAAAATGCATGAAAGTGAAATAAAAAGTACAACAGGAAATAAAAGCGGAATTTATATGCCATTAACTCGTGAATGGACAGCAGGGGGAATAGGAGGACGTATAACACATACATTAGGTTCAATAGATGGAAAATATTATACTTATTATAATAACTCAAGTGACATGAAGGTAGGAGATGCACTAGGAACAGCAACTTCACAAAATAAAGGATGTAATGCATGGCATGATGCTGGAAATGTTAATTGGAGTGAATATGGACATGCTGGTTGTATGCGTTCAGATGGGGGAAGATTATTTAATGCAACATTTATACATAATAATGATGCATCACTATCACGTGCAGCAGTAGTATGTGGAGAAGGAATTTAAGGATTTTAACAAAAGGAGCCATAATGGAAAAAATAGAACCAAACAAAAGAAATAAAATAGTAAAAATACAAGAAATAACAGGAATTACACTAATAGCACTAATTATTACCATTATTGTATTACTTATATTAGCCGCTATTACCATAAATTTTGTGATAGGCGATAATGGAATAATTCAAAGAGGGAAAGAAGCAAATTTTAAAACCAAAATGAGTAGTATGGCAGAGGAAGTAAAATTATATAGTGCATGGGAGGTAACCAAAACACAAAACACAGATATATCTTGGATTAATGCAGGAATTATGTTAAAGGATATGATACAGCAAGAGATGCTTGATATAACTGAAGAGCAACTTAGTTTTCAAATTTCCGACATATTGCCAAATAGTACAAAACAAGAAAGAGATTATATAGCAATTTATAAAGGAGAAATGTACTATGTATCAAGCAATAAGATAAAGAACAATCAAAAAAATATCCAATGGTGTCAAGAAATCAATATACCAATTTTATATAATAATCCACCAACAGGGATTGTTGTTATTAATGGAAAGTACGAAAAGGTAAAAGGATTATATCTTTCTACTCCGCAATTGACTGATGGATTTGTAAAGGAAAAAACGAGATATTTGAATATAGATGAAGAAGGAAATTTAACACCAGGAAATTGGTTAACGAATAGAGCAAGTGATAATTGGTATGATTATAAAAATGGACAATGGGCCAATATATATGTAGAAAATAACGGAATTGAAACGTATTATACATGGATACCAAGATATGCTTTTAAATTGGATCAACAAAATCAAAAAAGTATTGTAAAATTTATTAATGTAGAAGACAATAGTTATATAGAAGTAAAAGAAGATGAAACAGAGATAAAATATGAGTGGAGTGAGTTAGAAAAAGAAGGTTATCAAATACCAGAAAGTTTCAGTTGGGTAAATGAAAAAGGAGAAACAATTCAACTTCCAGGTTATTGGGTAAGCAAGTATACCTTAGACGATTTAAAAGAGTATACTTTAGACTATGAAATGATAGCCAATATCAATTCTATATTAGTAAAAGATATAAAAAAGAATACATCAAATACAGTAGAAAAATACACCTATGCCTTAAATGGAACAATTGTAAAGGAAAGCACTACTCCAGACAATTATGAATTTACTAACCTAAGAGTAGGAGATAATATAATAAATATAACAGCATTAGATGGAAATGGGGAAATTATTGGGAGTATGACAAAAGTATATTCGCCAGCAATTGTAAATCCACCAGATTTAACAGGATTTAATCAAGATACGACTTTTTATGTGACATGGGATGCTAATGGAATTGAACATAGTGAAATACCAATTACAAAGGAGCCGCCAACAGCGTGGTATGAGTATGGGGCAAGTATGTGGGCTAATATTGTAACAAGAAACAATGGAGTTGAGACTTATTATACATGGATACCACGTTACGAATTTAGTTTAGACCAATTAGCACAAAGAAGCATTGTTAAATTTATAAAAGGAACTTCAACACAAACGAGTGGAAATAATTATCAAATACCAGAAAGCTTCAGTTGGGTAAATGAAAAAGGAGAAACAGTTCAACTTACAGGTTATTGGGTAAGTAAATATACATTAGGTGATGAAACAGCACCAAGGTTCGATACAGAAGTGACTGCTACAAGTAATAGTATTAAGACAAAACCAATAACAGGGAGTGCAGTTACAAGTGGTCAAAAGTATATGTATTACATTGATGGAGAATATAGACAAACATTAACAAATTCAAATGATAGTTATGAATACACTGGTTTAACATCAGGAAAAAAATATACAGTTAATATTATTATTAGAAATAATAATACAGATGAATACATTGGTTCTATTACTAAACAAATAACAACCATTGAACCAAATCGACCAGATTTAACAGGTTTTAATCCTGAAGTTACTTACTATTGTTTTTATGATGTAAATGGAAATGAACAAATAGGAGATAAAATTAAAATTGATGGAAGTAATGCTCCACGGAAATTGGTATGATTATAGTAATAATATTTGGGCAAATATTGTAGTAAAAACAAATAATGCAACTACTTACTATACATGGATACCACGTTATGAATTTAAAATTCTATCAGGGCAATATATAAATACACAAAATCAGCGAACAGAGGTAAGATTTTTAGAAGGAACCAGTACTAAAACAAGCGAAAAAGCATATCAAATACCAGAAAGTTTTAGCTGGATAAATGAAAAAGGAGAAACAATTCAACTTACAGGTTATTGGGTAAGTAAATATACATTAGGTGAATAGATATTTTAAAATACTATGAAGGAGAGATGAAAAGCAATTTCTTCTTCATAGTTTTTCTAATAAAAGAATATGTAATAGCGGTCTAGAAATAAAGATATTGACAAGATAATATAAGTAGAGATAAAATAATACCATAAAGTGCAATGTTTAATCATGAGATAAAATAAGATAGATAAACAATAGAATATTGATTACAAAGGGGTTGTAATGCTTTATGAAAGGGAATAGAATAGCATTATTATAAGGATAGCAATGTATATTAAATAAATTGCTATCTTCTTTATTGTTACAATAAAAAGAGGGGGATAATTTAAAATTTTACTAAAAATTAATTTGAAAGAGATAAAAGATATTATCATTTGTGTTGAGCTTTCCAAAAATTCATTGACATTTTAAAATAAGGTCGATATAATCAAAAAAGACAAGATAAAAAGAAATAGAAAAAAAGGAGAGTATTATGGCTAAAGAAAAGACGGTATTTGTATGTAGTGAATGTGGATATGAAGCACCAAAGTGGCTGGGAAAATGTCCAGCTTGTAACCAATGGAATACATTTTATGAAGAAAAATTAGCCAAACAATCTGGTTCAAAATATGAAAAGAAAAAAGTAGCAGTTCCTATGGTATTAAACCAATTAGAAAAAAAAGAAATTAGCAGAAACTCTACTGGTTTTTCAGAATTAGACAGGGTACTTGGAGGAGGACTAGTAAAAGGCTCTTTAGTTTTATTAGGAGGAGAACCAGGAATTGGAAAATCTACATTGATTTTGCAAATATGCAACACGATGAAAGGCGAAGGAAAAGTTTTATATGTTTCTCGGTGAAGAGTCAGCAGAACAAATTAAATTAAGAGCAGATAGATTAAATATTCATAATGAAGATATATTATTTTTAGGAGAAACAGATATAGGAATAATCGAAGATGTTATTATGAAGGAACTTCCAAAGCTTGTTATTATTGATTCAATTCAAACGATGTACTCAGATGATATCACATCTGCACCAGGTAGTGTCAGTCAAGTAAGAGAAATTACTTCTAAAATAATGAGAATATGCAAAGAAAATGCTATTACAACTATTATTATTGGACATGTAACAAAAGATGGAAATATTGCAGGACCAAGAGTGTTAGAGCATATGGTAGATACAGTACTATATTTAGAAGGAGAACGATATTTTTCTTATCGAATTTTACGTGGAGTAAAAAATCGCTTTGGGTCTACTAATGAAATAGGTATGTTTGAAATGCAAGATAAGGGAATGACAGAAATTTTAAATCCCTCCTCTATTTTAATATCAGAAAGAGAAGAAACACCACCAGGCTCCATTGTTGTTGCAACGATGGAAGGAACAAGACCACTGATGGTTGAAATACAAAGTTTAACATCTGCTAGTATATTTGGACTTCCAAGAAGAACAGCTAATGGAATGGACTATAATCGCTTAACATTATTAATTGCTGTACTAGAAAAAAAAGTAGGACTAAATTTAGGAAATCAAGATGTATATATCAATGTAGTAGGTGGAATTCGATTAAATGAACCAGCAATTGATTTAGGAGTAATACTATCAACAGCATCAAGCTACAAAAATATGCCAATTCCAAAAGGAACGGTTGCAATAGGAGAGGTAGGACTAACAGGAGAAATTAGAAGTGTTAATTTAATAGAAAAAAGAATAAAGGAAGCAGAAAAATTAGGATTTAAAACATGTATTATTCCAGAAAGTAATAAAAAACTATTGAAAGAATCTTATAAATTAGATATAATAGGCGTAAGTGATATGATAGATGTAATGAAAAAAATAGGACTAAAATAAAGTTGTTATATTACTTAAAAAAAATAACAAGCAAAAAGGAGAAGTGAAAAGATTGAGAACAAACCGAGATACTTCTGTAACAGATATCTTAAAACTGATTGCACCAGGTACCCCAATAAGAGAAGGTTTAGAAAGTATACTAAAAGCAAAAACAGGAGCACTGATTGTAATTGGAGATTCTAAAGAAGTATTAGATATTGTAGATGGTGGATTCTCAATTAATGAAGAATATACTTCATCAAGACTATACGAACTTGCGAAAATGGATGGAGCAATTATTTTAAGTAAAGATTTAAGACGTATTCTTTTTGCCAATGCACAACTAATACCTAATGCTAGTATTTTAACAAAAGAAACAGGAACAAGACATAGAACAGCAGAAAGAACAGCGAAACAAACTAAGGAATTAGTTATTAGTATATCACAAAGACGAAATATTATTACCATATTTAATGGTGAATTTCGTTATGTCATAGAAGATACAGAAAGGATTTTAACAAAAGCTAATCAAGCTTTACAAACAGTAGAAAAATACAAAAAAGTGTTTGATGGAAAATTAACTATCTTAAATGAATATGAATTTAATGACATTGTTACACTAGACAATGTTATAACGGCTATACAAAGAGCTGAAATGGTTATGAAGATGGTAGAAGAAGTACAAAGAAATATCTATGAATTAGGAATAGAAGGTAGATTAGTACAAATGCAATTAGATGAATTAGTTGGAGGGCTAGAAAAAGAAGAATTGCTAATTATTAAGGACTATATGGTACAGGCAAAAAAAAGAAATCCAGAAAAGGTACTTAATGAAATTATCAATTTATCATATGAAGACTTAATGAATTCTCAAATGATTGCAAAACTTTTAGGATATGAAATATTTGATAACTATGATGAAGTAGGAGTTTACACAAAGGGATATAGAATATTAAATAAAATTCCAAGAATGCCAACAAACATTGTAGAAAATCTAATTAAAAAATTCAAATCCTTACAATACATTATAGCAGCAGACATTCCAGAATTAGATGAAGTTGATGGAATTGGAGAAGTAAGAGCAAGAACCATTAAACAATCATTAAAAAGAATGCAAGAGCAATTTGTGTTTGACAATGTTATGTTATAAAAAATACGAAAGATAGGTGATATAAACTTGAAAAAAGAAGAGGGTATAACATTAACTTCATTGATTATTACTGTTATTATAATGATTATCATTGCAGGGATTACAACAACAGCAGGACTTGAATCTATGAGAAGTGCTGAAAAAACGAGAATGATGACAGAACTTCAAATCATACAAGAAAAAGTAAATACTATTTATGAAAAAAGACAATTAAACAAAGAAAATATAGAATACTACAATTCATTAGGACAAGATTTATCAAAAGTAAATCAAGTTAAGTTAGAAGAAGCATTAAATGGTACAAAACCAGAAGGATATCGTTATTTTTCAAAAGAAGATTTAAAACAATTAGATTTAGAAAATATAGAGCAGGAAGTTATTATTAACTTTGAAACAAGAGATGTAGTTAGTATTACAGGAATTCCAATTGATGATAGTACGTATTATCGCCTATCAGAAATTCCAGAATATGAAGGGCGTAAAATAGAATATGTTAACAAAAATGAGAAAGTCCCTACTTTTGAAGTAGAAGTAACAAAATTAGCAAAATCTTGGCAAATCAAATTAAAAGATATAGGTAATATGAACCAACTATATGGGGGAATACTTAGCTATAAAAGGCATATAAGTGAAGAGTGGATTTTAGTAGGAGAATCTAATTATTTTGAAGTAATTACACAGCGGTTTATATGATATAAAATATACAGATAAAGCAGGAAATAGTATTGTGAAAAATGTACATGTTGGTATAGAAGCGTTTAGAGAAGATTTTGATGAATATAAGTATTCTTCAAATAATACACAGCTAAATTCATGTAAAGATGGTATATTAGATATAACGGCAACAGACATAGATCCACAAATTTATATGTATGATGTTACTTCATTTAGTCCACAAGAATATCGATATGTAGAAATTAGGTATAAGACACAAGATGTAAATACTATGGCAATGTATATGATAGAAAATCCTCAAAATGAAATATATACAATAGAAAGTGAAAGACTGATTAGAGATGGAAATTGGCATACTGTAAAAATTGATATGTGGAGTAATATACCCGTAAGAAAAAGAGAAAAAATAACAGGATGGAGATTTGATTGGGTAGGAGAAAATCAAAGTGAAAAAAGCATACAAATCGATTATATTAGAGTAATTAAAGAAGAAATTTTTATAGAGGATTTTGAAACTTGTGAGTATAAAATGAGTGAAACAATAGTAAATTCTTGTGAAAACAGTGTATTAGATATAACATCTACAAGTAATCATCCACAAATATTTATGTACAATGTTACAATATTTGATCCTAAAATATATCGATATGTAGAAATTAAATATAAAACGACTACTAATAATAGTATCGAACTATTTATGGAGGAAAATCCAAGTGATACGACGTATTGTGTAAGAAGTAGACCATTAACTACAGATGGAAAATGGCATATAGAAGTAATCGATTTGTGGAGTAATGAAAATGTTAAAAATCGAGATACTATTACAGGATGGCGTTTCGATTGGGGAATTGATAACGGAGTTTCTATGGAGATTGAATCAATTCGAATTATGATGTAATAAAATAGGAGGAAAAAAAATGAATTCAAAAAAAATAATAATGTTAATGGCAATTTTATTAGTAATAGGTCTAATAGGAGGACTAGGCTATGGATATTATAAAATGATATTTACTAAAACTCAAAATCCAGTTGCTACGATGGAAATAGAAGGTTATGGAATTGTTAAGATTGAATTATATCCAGAAATGGCACCAAATACAGTTGCTAATTTTATAAGATTAGCAAATAGAGGATTTTATAATGGATTAACATTTCATAGAACCATACCAAACTTTATGATTCAAGGAGGAGATGTAAATGGAGATGGAACAGGAGCTCCTAAATTAAGTAATATACAAGATGAAGTAGAAAATGATGAAGCCTATTCTATTGAAGGAGAATTTGTTGCAAATGGATTTAAACAAAATACTTTAAAACATACAGAGGGTGTTATTTCAATGGCAAGAGGAGATTATTCTGCTTATGGAAGTTCTCTAGTAAAAGAAGGATATAATTCAGCAGGTTCACAATTTTTTATTATGACAGGAGATAATTCACAATTAAATGGTTTATATGCAGCATTTGGAAAAGTAATAGAAGGAATAGAGATTATTCATCAAATTGAAAATGTAGAAGTAGTAACAAGGGATTCGTCTGCATCAGAAGGAGTAGATAAACCAGTAAATCCACCAGTAATTAAAAATATAACGATAGAGACATATGGTGTTGATTATGGAATGCCAAAAACACAAAAACCTTTTGATATACAACAATGGTTTATGAATAATTTTAATACAAGCCAACAATAAAATAATAGTAATAAAATTGAAAAAACAAGCGAAATTGCTTGTTTTTTTGCTTAAAAGATTATATAATAAGGAACAAAATAAAGGGTTAGGAGATGATATTTGTGCAAGTAAGTAAAGAAGAAATTTTACATATTGCAAAACTAGCAGACTTAAATTTAAAAGAGGAAGAAATAGAAACTTATATGGGTCATTTAGAAGAAATCTTAAATTTTGCCAAAGTAGTAAACAAAGCACCAATTGATGGATTAGAAGAAAGTATTGGAGTAAATGAAGCATATAACATATTTAGAAAAGATGAAATAATAGAAAGTTTTAATAGAGATGAACTTTTACAAAATGCAAAAGAACAGCAACAAGGAATGTTCAAAATTCCAAAAGTAATTAACTAAAATTTAGAGATTAGAGAAATTAGATAATGTATATAGGTTTAATTTCTGGTACTAAAATAAGGGGGAAAGAGGATGGAAATTTATGAATTAACAGTACATGAGTTAATAGAAAAACTTGATAAAAAGGAAATAACCAAAGAAGAGGTACTAATTTCCTATCAAAATAGAATTGATGAAAAAGAAAAAGATGTACAAGCCTTTGTTACAATCACACAACAAGAAGCAAAAGACCAATTACAAAAAATTCAAAAAGAAGAAAATAAATCAAAACTAGCAGGAATTCCTATTGGAATTAAAGATAATATTTGCACAAAAGGAATAAAAACAACTTGTGCTTCAAAAATGTTAGAAGATTTTGTTTCACCATATGATGCTACTGTTATAAAACGTATTAACCAAGAAGGAATGGTATGCCTTGGAAAGTTAAATATGGACGAATTTGCAATGGGAGGCTCAACAGAACATTCTTATTTTAAGAAAACAAAAAATCCATGGAATTTAAATAAAGTACCAGGAGGATCTTCTGGAGGATCTGCAGCGGCTGTAGCAGCTGGGATGACTCCTTGGGCATTAGGCTCTGACACAGGAGGAAGCATTAGACAACCTGCTGCTTTTTGTGGAATTGTAGGGTTAAAACCAACTTATGGATTAGTTTCACGCTTTGGACTTGTAGCTTTTGCCTCTTCTTTAGACCAAATTGGGACATTAACAAAGGATGTCAGAGACTCTGCTCTTTTACTAAATGTAATTGCAGGACATGATAAAAAAGATTCTACATCAGTACAAAAGGAAAAAGAAGATTATGTAGCAACTCTTAAAAATGATGTAAAAGGATTAAAAATAGGAGTACCAAAAGAATATTTTGGAGAGGGCATCAATGAAGAAGTAAAACAATCCATACTAAAAGTAATAGAAGTCTATAAAGAACTAGGAGCAGTTGTAGAAGAATGTTCACTCGATGTTGCAGAATATGCACTAGCAACTTATTATATTATAGCATGTGCAGAAGCAAGTTCTAACTTAGGAAGATTTGATGGAATTCGTTATGGATATCGAACAAAACAATATGAAAATTTGAAGGATATTTATCGTAATTCAAGAAGTGAAGGATTTGGTCCAGAAGTAAAAAGAAGAATTATTTTGGGAACTTATGTACTTTCTTCTGGATATTATGATGCTTATTATAAAAAGGCACAACAAGTTCGAACCTTAGTAAAAAATGAATTTGCTAAAAATTTTGAAAAATATGACATTATATTAACTCCAACAGCATCTAATGTAGCATTTGATATTGGTTCTAAAATCAATAATCCATTAGAAATGTATTTAGCAGATTTATGTACAGTCCCTGTCAATATTGCAGGACTTCCTGGAATTAGCGTTCCATGTGGATTAAATAAAGAAGGAATGCCAATCGGCTTTCAACTAATTGGAAAACCATTTGCAGAAGGCACAATTTTAAATGCAGCATATAGTTATGAACAAAATACCAATTTTAAAAACAATAAACCAACATTTAAAAATTAGGGAGGGAATAAAATATGTCAAGAGAAGATTATGAAGTGATAATAGGACTAGAAGTACATGCAGAGCTTTCTACAAAAACAAAAATATTTTGTTCTTGTCCTACAGAGTTTGGAGGAGAACCAAATACTCATTGTTGTCCTATTTGTATGGCTATGCCAGGCACATTACCAGTATTAAATGAAAAAGTAGTAGAATATGCAGTACGTGCAGGACTTGCAACAAACTGCGAAATTGAACAAAGAAGTAAAAATGACCGTAAAAACTATTTTTATCCAGATTTACCAAAGTCTTATCAAATATCACAATTTGATAAACCATTATGTAAAAAAGGTGGTATTGAAATTGATGATGAAAAAGGAGAAAAAAAGACTATTCGAATTACAAGGATTCATATTGAAGAGGATGCGGGTAAGCTAAATCATGATGAGTTTGGAGGAGGAAGTTTAGTTGACTTAAACCGTGCAGGAGTTCCACTTATTGAAATTGTATCAGAACCAGATCTTCGTTCTAGTCTAGAAGTTGACCATTACTTAAAAAAACTAAAATCCATTTTAGAGTATATAGAAGTATCAGACTGTAAAATGCAAGAAGGTTCTTTTCGTGCAGATGTTAATGTTTCTGTTCGTAAAAAAGGAGAGACAAAACTTGGAACTCGTACAGAAATGAAAAATATGAATTCCTTTCGCTCTATTATAAGAGGAATTGAATATGAAATTGACCGTCAGATAGATATAATTGACCAGGGTGGAAGCATTGAGCAAGAAACATTACGTTGGGATGATGTATCGGGAAGAACTTTTTCAATGAGAGATAAAGAAGATGCACAAGATTATCGTTATTTTCCAGATCCTGATTTAGTTGCAATTTATTTATCAGATGAATATATTGAAAATATTCGAAAAACACTACCAGAGCTTCCTGAATCTAGAAAAGAACGATATAGGAAGGAATATGCATTAAGCCAAAGAGATGCTAACTTATTAACAGCATCAAAATACTTATCAAACCTATTTGAGGATACTACAGCTATTTGTGCAAATGCAAAAGCTACTTGCAATTGGATATTATCTGACATTTCTAGAATTTTAAATGAAAAAGAATTAGAGCCAAGCCAAATACCATTTAGTAGTGAACAGTTAGCAAAACTAATTAGCTTAATTGAAAAAGGAATAATTAGTAGTGCTATTGCTAAAAAAGTAATTGAAGAATTATTTGAACATCCAAATGACCCAGAAAAAATTATAAAGGAAAAAGGTTGGATTCAAATTTCAGATGAAGGAGCAATAAAAGAAGTAGTGTTACAAATACTAGAAGCAAATCCTCAATCAGTAGCAGATTACAAAGCAGGAAAAGAAAAAGCACTTGGATTTTTAGTAGGTCAAGCTATGAAGCAAACTAAGGGAAAAGCAAATCCACAAATGTTAAATAAGATGTTTATAGAAGAGATTAATAAGTAGGTGAAAGATGGATATATTTATACTAATAGCCAGTTTTCTGTGGTTTATTATTATTATGTGCATTATTAACAAAGAAAGAAAAGCAAATTCTCAAAATTTGAAAAAAGAATAAGCAACCTAGAAAGGTTAAGAAAAATTATTACAAGTATTTTCGTAGGAATTATTGTATTTATTACAATAATAATGATAATAAAGTATGGAATAAGTGGATTTTGTTTGCGGAATGATAAGAGTATGGGTGTTTGGAATACGATATGCAACGCATGAAAGAGAATTAATAGAGTTAGCATTCTTGAATTGGTTGTTTATCTTACATGGGATTATTTATATAGGTGTTATTTCAAATACAATTGCGATAAATAAAAGAATACAAAAAACACCATTGGATGATAATTAGTAAAAAATTTGGAGAAAAAGTGATTCAGTATTATGAAACAAATGATACAGAAGAGTTAAAACAATTTATTTATGATAAATGTATTAGTGGAATTACCTACTAATAAGTAAAAAGAAAACGCTATTAGCATTGTACTAATGGCGTTTTCTAAAGCTTATTTTAGCAAATTTGTTTTTTGATGGTATCAATAGCAATACCACAAATTAAAAATTCTACACTAAAAAACAAACTTAAACGAAATACCGATAAACCGATATAATATAAGTCTAAATTAGCATTTAAATCATAAGCAAGCAGTAAGCCAATACCAAGCATACAAACAAGAAAAGAAAAAATGAAACCGTGCTTCATAATTTTTTTAATCTTTTCTTCCATAGAATTAAATTTATCTTTTAATAATTTTATCATTATTATTTCCTCCTAATTTCATACACTTATATTATAATGTTAACATGAAAAAATACCAAAAGCAAAGGTAATTCATGGAAAAATAGGAAATGCTCATACACAAGTAGACGCAATTTGAAATACAAAGTAATTTAGCATAACAAAAAAGCTCTCTTTTAAAAGAAAGCTTTTTTTAAAAAAACTATGCATAATTTTTTTATTTTTCTATGCCTTTACCGCATTTAATTTTTTTGCTAATCTAGATTTTTTTCTAGCTGCTGTATTTTTTACAATCACACCTTTTGAACAAGCCATATCAATTTTTTTTGTAGCTTCTACAAATAGAGTTTCAGCATTTTTAACATCACTTGCATCGATAGCTTCTTCAAATTTTCTAATTGCTGTACGATAACCAGATTTAATCATATTATTTCTTAAAGTTTTCTTTTCAATAACACTTACTCTTTTAATAGCTGATTTAATATTTGGCATTTATGTTTGCACCTCCTTGTATGTATATTAAACTATAACGCATCCTATTTTATCACAAAATAACGAAAGATGCAAGTAGTATAATCACAAAATATTAGGAATTTAGTATAAGTAGCACAAAGGTAGAAATATCATTTGTTTTTTTATTTTGTCTTTTCTATGTTTTGAGTTTTTTTAACCATTAGATTATTTGCTCGTTTGCTTATTATTTTTTTTATGTTCATTTAGAGAGGAAGTACAATGAGGACATTTTGTTGCTTTTATATTAATCTCAGAAAAACAAAATGGACATATTTTGGTGGTAGGAGCAGGAATTGGTTCTTCTTTTTGAGGTTTATGTTTAAAAAATTTATGTTTTTTTTCTAATTTTTGGTTAATTCCTTTTGCTTTTTCTTCTATTGTTTTATTTAATTTATTAACATATTTTACTAAAAGAAATACACAAAAAGCCATAATAAAAAAATTCACAGTATTAGTAATAAAAGAACCATATTTTATAGAGCTATTACCAATGGTAATCAGCATATCGTTAAAATCAATTTTTCCAGTAAAAATAGAGATAATTGGCATAATGACATCATTTACTAATGATTTTACAATGGATTGAAATCCGCCACCAATAATCACACCAATTGCTAAATCTACGACATTTCCTTTTGTTGCAAATTCTTTAAATTCTTTCCACATACAATATAATCCTCCTAGCACTGTAAATGAATACTATCTTTCGATATCTTTTTATGTATCATATGATAAAACACGAAAAATGTCAAATAAGAGAAAAATAAAAAAATATAATAATTCCCTTCAAAAATCGGAAAAAATATAGTATAATGAACTATACTATATCGAAGGAGAAAAAAAGCATGAACGAGCTTACAAAAATGCTATCGAATTCGGAAAAATTTAATAGCTATATTGATGATATAAAAAAAACAAAAAGCCCAAGTTTACTAACTGGGCTTACTGATGTTATGAAGGCATATTTTGCTTATGCTACAGGCGAATATGTAGAGAAAAAAATTTGTATCATTACTTATAATGAAATACAAGCAAGAAATATTGTTAAAAATTTAGAATTTTTTACCAATCAAGTTGTTTTCGTTCCCAAAAAAGAAATTGTGACTTATGATTATCTTGCAGAAAGTAAAGACTTGCCATATGAAAGAATCAATAGTTTAAATAAAATAAAGCAACAAAAAGCACAAATTGTTGTTACTACTATAGAGGCAATGATGCAAGCAATGCTTCCAGAGGAAGTGTTGTATCGACATATTATTGAATTTAAAGTAGGAAGTTCTTATTCATTAGAAAAAGTAAAACAAGACTTGGTTTATTTAGGTTATACAAGATGTGATTTGATAGAAGGAAAAGGACAATTTAGCTTAAGAGGTGGTATTTTAGATATTGCCATTAATGAGAAGAAGGGAGTCCGTATTGAATTTTGGGGGGATGAGGTAGATTCCATTCGTTATTTTAATATATCAAGTAAACGTTCTACAGATATGTGTAAAGAAATTACGATTTATCCAGCTCATGAGTTTGTATTAGAAATGCCTCTTGAAGAAGTAATACAAGATATTAGAAAAAGAGAAAATATAAAATTTGAAGAAAATATAAAGCAAGATATAGAACAAATTTTGAATGGTAGTTTTCTTAGTAA